>JALCZJ010000001.1 GCA_022690815.1 Ferrimicrobium sp. | reverse complement strand
ACATGGGCCTGTCGTTGTAGGTCTGCTTGTTGATCCTTCGATGACACCCGCGCATAGGTGACCGTTTTGCGGTCTGGTTGACCAACTGGTCGGAACCCCATCGTCTGGATCTTGGTAAGGTCGTACCGTCAATGACCACCAGGGGTCATTTCAGTGGGTTGTACCAGCCAATCGCGATCCCACCGCCTGAGCGTCTACATGGACACACCAAGGGGGCTTGCGCGGTCTCGCTCATGGTTAACATGTTCCCCATTATGGTGGCACTTTACCACATATGGTGGAGAATCAGCGTACTGTAACGCGCCTATGCGCGGACGACTCACACAATGACGCGACCGCAACCTGACTCCTGCGCAGTCGTTATCTCCTGGCCGAGTTGGAACTGGTCAAGTCGAAGCTGTGCAAGTTCGGTCCTGGCAGATTTCAAATATTTCACTCTAGGTGTAACGCTCCGCCCGGGTTGCACGCTTGTAATGACAGTACGCGCGACACGTATGGGCGCCCAATGAGTTCTAGAAAGGGAAACGACATGCTAGTCAGCCTCGTCTCGGGCAAAAGTATTATCGCTGGAATCATTGCCATCACCGGTGGCATCGGGACAACCGTCATGATTCACGATCACACAGCGGCCAAGCCAGCGAAATTCACGGCGGTCACCCACCCCACTAGTACCCGCTCCGCACCAGGCCGATCCAATAGCGGTCGATCCTCGGATGGTCGATCCACGAGCCAATCAGTCAACGACAGCACCACGGTGAAGCCGGTGCCCGCTCGTTCTACACCCATTCCAGCCGTCGGCCAGTCGACGACCACCACAAAGGCGACGACGCCTGCTTCGGTGAACCATGGGATCCTCTCGGGCGCTAGCTTGCATGGCCTTTGTATTGCCTATCGCGCCCATCTCATGATGAGCACCGGAGCAATGCCGGCCATCGAACACCGTCTTGCACAATCGAACGCCTTCGTTGAGCTAGCAGAGTATGCAACCTCGCAGGGTGAGACCGTCCCGATTCTTTGCGCCACTCAGGGAGGGGTACCAATGACGCGCATGCCTGCTGGTCAAAGCGGCATTCGCACCACCCAGCAGCCCACCGCGTCGAGCGGCAGCACTTCCTTCTCAGCATCGACATCGTCGGTGTTGGGCAACCGACCTTAACCCACCCATGCAATCCAACGGGTAGGCAGTCGCACGTACAACTTGCGTGTTGACTGTCTATCTGTTGGCAATCCAACCAGTCGCCGTTGCTCGTCCTCCGAAAGGCAAGCCATCAAGCAACTGCCAGCGGAGCTAAGGGCGCAACCAAGGCGGTCGTTCGATTCGCACTTGGACGTTGCGATCCCCAGGACCGCCTTCGGGGTGGTGATGCGGCGCAAGGGTACGTGCTGGTGTATTCGCTGCCAAGAGGCGATGCCACAGGGCCAGGCTCATAGGGTCAAGGTGGTCCAGCCGAGGAGTCCCAACTCCGTCGACGTTGATCATCGTCGAGGTGATCCAGATCGCCTCGTTGTCGACGGTGATCTCGATTGACCTCGCCTCACATGGCCAATCCATCAACGCCGAGGTGGTCACCTCACACAGTTCGCGGTCATATCCCTGGTGAAGTCGAACGCGGTTCTCATGGGTATGTCCGTTGATGAACGCGACAACGTTGGGGAATCGCAACAGCGTGGCGAGCACCCAATCACCCAGATAATAATCGGGCCGGATCCCTGCACGACGGTTGGTCAACGTAGCCAACGGGTGGTGCGCGGCGACCACGATGATGCGATCGTCACCAGGGCCGGTCGCCATAGAACCGTCGTCATCGAGGTATCGACGCGAGTAGCGCTTGAGTACCTCAAGCAACCAGTTCGCCTGGCCAACATCGATGGCTCCCTCTGCACCACCCCAGTGGAAGGCGGTATCGAGACCGATCAGCACCACCTCTTCATTGAGCTCTGTAACGTAATAAAGCCGATCCTCATCGCCCAGACCATGCCCCTTGGGTGTACCACCCGCGCGTCGAATCGCGTTGGCCAGGGCCCTCCGGTCGACGAAATGGCGAGCCATATCGGGCGCTACCGAACGGGTTGGCCCACCGGTCAACAGCGCTGTTGGCGTCTCAATACCGCTTCGCTCAGGGTCACCGGGCATAATGGCTGGTGGACCAACTTGTTTCGCATCCCCAGCGACGATCGCCTGTGTGGCCTCATCGGTAACGCCAATCCCCTGAACAAGCAGTTCGTGATTGCCGTTGGTGACATACCAATCACAAGCTAATCCCGGCGACACGATCGGACCAAAGGCGGCGTCCAGCATGCCCTCGATCGTCGGGAACCCCCAAAGTCGTTTGTAGTCGTCGTTGCCCGGCTCGGGGTGCCAATAGATGGCGTCCCCGAAGCCGTGAGCTGAGACCAACGCCATCGACGCGTCACCAGAACGTAGATCTACCACACCACCACCGATCGCGGCCATCACATTGTCGAGTTCGTTGTGTTGGGCATTGTCAATGGCGTCACCGGTCACGATCGCGCACACCCGCTCTTGACCCTCGACAAGCTGGTTGAACTGACCGATCATGGCCACGAGTGCGTGTGCTACCAAGAACTCTTGGGCACGATACGCGGGAATCAACTCTGTGAATCCATCGACGCCGAAAAATGCGTTGACCCACTCGTACCGTGCAGGCGATTTCACGTCGGCAAGCTGAATATCACTCAGGTGCAGAATGTGTAGCAACCTTCTACCGCGCGGTTGCCGACAAAGCTCCTCCTCGGCTTGAAGGTCATAAAAGCCTCCCATCAAGCCGGTGGCTATCTCGTTACGTCCGACGAAACGAATCGAATCCATCTACCGCCATCCTCTCTCGCCCCGCTCCAGTCCTAGCCACAACAGGTCCACGATAAGCTCCCAAGTTGTCACACAGGCAACCGCCAGGTTAACAATCGATCGAGAAGAAGGTCGTCCCGACAACGCCTGAGAGGCCCGAGGGAACTTATAGGCTCTAGTTCAGATCAGCCGGTGTGGCGCAGCTGGTAGCGCAGGCGATTTGTAATCGTCAGGTCGTCGGTTCGAGCCCGACCACCGGCTCCAAGTTGGGACAGGTTCGCTAATTTTTAACCCGAGTGGCCATCGCAACCCGGACCCTCCATTGCCTGGACTCCACTACGCTAGTCCTATTGCCAAGGAGGTTCTCGTGGCGTTGTCGATCAACGAGCTCGCGTCGAATTATCTTGCCCAGTTGACCAAGCTTGACCCGGTTCTTGCTACGCAACTTGGGACGCCCGATGATCCCGCGGCGCTGCCGGATTTCTCGCCGGATGGCATCAACGCCGTTGCCGACCTCAACCGCACGACGTTGGCAGCGGTGCGTGGAACCGAGGCCGCCGAGGATGAGGTAATTGGCAAGGAGCTGATGATGGAGCGACTCGCCACCAAGCTCGCCCTCTTTGATGCCGACGAATGGATGGAAGAGATCAACGTCATCCACTCACCACAGCACCAGATCAAACAGGCCATCGATCTTATGCCACGCAACAGCGATGAGGACTGGGAGACAATCGCAGCGCGCCTCACAAGAGTTCCGGCGGCACTCGAAGGCTACAAGCAAACCTTGCGCCACGGCCTTGCCCACCGTAGGATCGCCCCCCAGCGTCAGGCTCTCGAAGCCGCCCGTCTTGCCAGACAGACTGGAACCCAGGGAGGTCCATCCTACTTTGAGGAGTTACTGGCCGCCTGGCGTCGCGATCATCCCAAGAGCCAATCCGGTCTTGAGGTGGCCTGCCAGGCAGCGAGCGTCGCCTATCTCGATCTGGCAGACTTCCTCGAGCAGGAGTATCTTCCCAAGACCCAAAACACCGATGGCGTCGGTACAGATCGATGGCGACGATACTGCCAACTCTTCAACGGAGCAACCTTTGATCCTGGTGAATCCTATCAATGGGGCTTCGAGGAGCTGCGACGGATTCGCAACGAGATGGAGGTCGAAGCCGACAAGATTCTCCCTGCTGCTGGTCTTAGGGCCACCATCGCCCACCTCGACACCGAACCATCCATGGTGATCCGAGGGGCCGATGCCTTCCATCTGTGGAACCAGCAGGTGCTCGACGGATCGGTGGCGGCACTCAATGGAGTCCACTTCGACATCCCTCAAGAGATCGTCTACGTCGAGGCCATGTTGGCTCCTCCAGGAGGTGCAGCCGCGATGTATTACACCCCTCCCTCGGCCGATCTTTCTCGGCCAGGGAGAACCTGGTATCCGACCCAAGGCCGCACGGAGTTCCCGCTGTGGCATGAGCTGACGACCGTCTTCCATGAAGGAGTCCCTGGGCATCATCTCCAGATCGGCTACACCACCTGGCTTGGCGACCGGCTCAACGCGTTCCAACGCACCCTGGGCGGCAACTCCGGTCACATCGAGGGATGGGCGCTCTACGCCGAGCAGCTCATGGATGAACTTGGGTTCTTTGAAGAACCCGCGTACCGCCTCGGCATGCTCGCATCACAGGCATTCCGGGCGGCAAGAGTGGTGATTGACATTGGACTCCATAACGGCTTCGACGTCCCCGACAACACAATCCCTGAGGCCCCTAGCCGCTGGACACGCGAATCGTCGGTCGACTTCCTACAAGCTATGGCGGGGCTGGATCGCGGATTCGCCATCTCCGAGATCGATCGCTATCTCGGTTGGCCGGCGCAGGCCACCAGCTACAAGCTTGGGCAACGCGCATGGCTCACCATTCGCGAGCAGGTACGACACAAGGAAGGCTCGTCCTTTAAACTCAAGCGCTTCCACCACCGTGCGCTCTCGTTGGGCTTCGTCGGCCTTGACCAGCTCGCAAAGGCCCTTGTGTCCACCGAGGAATACTAGCGTTCCAAGGGGCCCGTTGGACCCCCACACCCGTAGAGGACTTACGTGCGCTGGTGAGACGCCTGACACGCTTATCGACGATAGTGACAGGAACCCAGACACCGAATCGCCACGTAATCGATCATCGCAAGGTCGCTGCGATGGGAAGGCCAACCGAGGCAGGACACCCTTTGGGACTGAACGGCCCACAATCAACCACAGAACCCAACGAGACAAGTCGTTTGCGCCCACATGGCGGGGCATAACCATGGCCGAACCACATCGCCGCTGTCGCGACTCGCGCTAGCTACAGCACGGCATGACGTGTGCCTACACGAGTTTAAGCTTGGCCATCGAACCAAAAAAGACACGTTCACCCGCGGCATCAAAATACACCACCACTTCACGGTCGACGGACCGCTCGCGAATTGCGCGCACCTCACCCTCGCCATAGCGCGCATGAAAGACCCGGTCGCCAACTCGGTAAGGAGGAGGCTCGGGAACGCTGGGCTGAGCACGACGAGCCGGTGTTGGCGCACCAGCACTCGCATCCTGTAGTTTCACGAATACTCCCTCAGGAAGTTCTGCGACAAACCGGCTCTCCGGATTATAGTTAACCTTTCCCTGAAAGCTCCTGTGTCGAGCCGAGGAGAGGAAGAGCCGCATCTTGGCACGCGTGACGGCCACATAGAGCAACCGACGCTCCTCTTCGATTTGCGAGGGTGTCGTGAGCGATCGCATGTGAGGGAAGATCCCGTCTTCGAGCCCGACCACGAACACCGCTGGGAACTCAAGGCCCTTGGCCATGTGCACCGTCATGAGCGTCATGCTCGACTGATCGAGTTCGGCGTCGATGGCGCTAAAGAGTGCCGTCTGTTCGAGGAACGCCTCAAGGGAGTCGGCCTCACTAGCCACACGACGCAGTTCCGCAAGATTTTCGAGACGGCCCTCAGCCGTCAATGGATCATCCTCGTTGATCATCTCCAGGTACTCGGTATCGAGGATCACCTGATCCAAAATGGCAGGAGCCTGGGCCTGTTCGATCACCAGGCTTCGGAGTCGCCTAATGAGCTCGGTGAAGTGCAAAAGCGCCTTGGCCGCCCTAGGAGATAGACCGAGTTCTTCGGCTGAGAACAGCTCCAAGGCGTGCATCATCGAGACGTTCCGGGCTCTAGCAGCCATCTGCAGCTGCTCCTGGGTGCCTGCCCCAATCCCTCGATGCGGGGTATTGATGATGCGGGCAAGAGCAACATCATCATCTGGATTCACAAGAATACGCAGGTAGGCCAAGATATCACGGATTTCCCGTCGATCATAGAATCGGACACCACCGACGACGCGATAGGGAATGCCCGCCTTGGACAGCTCCTCCTCAAGCACACGACTCTGGGCATTGGTTCGGTAGATCACCGCCACATCTCGCAAGCTATAACCCTCAGCGAGCAATGAGAACAGCTGAGTCACGACAAACTCGGCCTCGCCTCGATCGTCGTCGGCACGAAAGTACACTGGCAACGCACCTTGGCCGAGTTCAGACCACAATGTCTTGTCGTGGCGAAAGGCGTTCTGCGTGATCAGGGTGTTGGCAAGCTCGAGGATCCCGTTGGTGGAGCGATAGTTCTGCTCGAGGGCGATCGTCTGTGCTGACGGGAGGCGTTCTGAGAACCCAATGATGTTGCTGAGGTCCGCACCGCGAAAACCGTAGATCGACTGGTCGGAGTCGCCGACGACGAAGATGTTGTTCTCCGGCTCGGCCAAGAGCCCAATCAGTTCGTTCTGGGCACGATTCGTGTCTTGATACTCGTCGACCAGGAGATAGCGCAGCCGCCGCTGGTAGTACTCGCGCACCCCAGGGTTGTCGCGCAGGCCAAAGACCACCGAGTTGACAAGATTGTCGAAATCGACGGCGTTGTTGGCGATCAGGGCCGACTCGTAGGCTTCGTAGACGGTAGCCACCAGCCGATCGTAGGCACCATGAACCTCGATGGCCATCTCCTGTGGCGTCTTGAGATCGGCCTTGGCGCTGGAGATGCGCGCCAGCACTGCACGAGCAGGGAAGCGTTTGGTGTCGAACTCAAGCGAACGGATGGTTCGCTCGATGAGACGCCGGGAATCGTCGGCATCATAGATTGTAAAACCTGATCGCAGCCTCCCGAGTTCAGGATGAAAACGCAGGATTCGACTGCAGGCCGAATGGAAGGTGGAGATCCACAACGACTGTGATTCCTCTGGGCCAACAAGGTCGTGAACACGCTCTACCATCTCTCGGGCGGCCTTGTTCGTGAAGGTGATGGCCAGGATTTCGTTCGGTGAAATACCCTGATCGAGCAGGTATGCGATCCTACGCGTCAGCACCCGGGTCTTACCGGAGCCAGCACCAGCGACCACAAGAACCGGACCATCCATGGTCGAGACCGCCTCTATCTGGCGCTCGTTAAGACCCTCCAAGATCTGTGGACCAGAGGTTGGCACCCGCTCACTCCCATTCAATCGTTCCTGGTGGCTTCGAGGTGATGTCGTAGACGACACGATTGACGCCATCAACCTCACCGACAATGCGGTGGGCAATCACATCGAGCACTTCGTGGGGCATACGTGCCCAATCGGCCGTCATCGCATCATCGGATTCAACGCAACGAACGATGATCGGCGCGTCGTAGGTGCGCTCGTCACCAGAGACCCCAACACTTCGGAGCGAGGGGGCAAGAACCGCGAAGTATTGCCACAGCGAGCGGGCAAGGCCCGCACGCACGACCTCTTCACGTACAATCCGGTCAGCGTGGCGCACTCGAGCGACGGCTTCTTCGGTAACCTCCCCGACGATGCGCACGGCGAGCCCAGGGCCTGGGAATGGCTGACGCCACACCACATCCTCCGGGACACCCAGCTCAACACCGATCGCTCGCACCTCGTCCTTGAAGAGAAAACGGAGTGGCTCGACAAGTGCGAAGGACATATCCTCCGGCAGCCCTCCAACATTGTGATGGCTCTTGATCAGCGCCGCGGAACCACTACCCGACTCGATGACGTCCGGATACAGCGTTCCCTGCACGAGGAACCCACCGGCGTCGATTTCGCGAGCGGCCTCTTCAAAGGTCCGGATGAAAAGGTTGCCGATCGTCTTGCGTTTGGTCTCGGGATCGAGGACGCCCTCGAGTGAAGAGAGAAACTGCTTGGCCGCATCCACGACCACCAGCTTGATATGAAACTGGGACGAGAACAGCGCGACCACCTGGTCACTTTCTCCCTCACGCAACAATCCGGTATCCACAAAGACACACGTCAGCTGGCCACCAACCGCCTCATGGGTCAAAATGGCAGCCACGGTGGAGTCGACACCACCAGAGAGTGCGCACAGGACGTTGTGATCGCCTACCTGTGCCCGAATCTGAGCGATCGACTCCTCAATGATCGAGAAGTTCGTCCATTTCGGCTCGAGCCCCGCGGCTCGGAACAAAAAGTTGTGCAGTACCTCCCGACCATACTCACCATGAGAGACCTCGGGGTGGAACTGGACCCCAAAACGGTTGTTGACAACGTCCTCAAAGCTCGCAACCACCGACTGCTCGGTCGTCGAGGTGACGACCGCACCGCTTGGTGGCGCCATAATCGTATCCTGGTGACTCATCCAGGAGGCAAACGCCGCTGGCAGGTCCGCCAACAGGTCTCCGTCTCCCGAGGACCGGATGATCGTCGTTCGACCATATTCACCGGCGTTCGTGCGTTCAACGTGTCCCCCAAGGGTACGCGCCATCAGCTGAGCCCCATAACAAATACCCAAAATCGGCAACCCCATCGCAAAGATCGCCGGATCGATCGTAGGGGCCCCCTCGACATAGACCGACTTTGGTCCGCCAGAGAGGATGATGGCCCGCGCACCTCGACGGCGAAGCTCGTCGGCGGTGACGGTGTACCCTACGATTTCAGAATAGACGTGGAGTTCGCGAACACGCCGGGCGATCAGCTGCGCATACTGCGCACCAAAATCGATCACGATGACCGGAGCTTCGCGCGAACTCTGCACTAGTGACCCATGCCAACATGCTGGGCTTGTTGGAGCGCCTTGCCCTCGGTTTGCAGTGCCGGAGCCACCATGACCTCGGCCTTCTGAAACTCCTTGATGGTCTCATACCCGCAGGTCGCCATCGACGTACGCAGTGCACCAAAGAGGTTCATACGACCGTCATTCTCGTGAGCTGGGCCAACGAGAATCTCCTTAAGCGACCCTCGCGTCTCGGTACGCACCCTCGTGCCACGAGGCAACGTTGGGTGAAAGGTAGCCATCCCCCAATGGAAGCCACGGCCCGGAGCCTCATAGGCCGCCGCGAGTGGTGAGCCCATCATGACGGCATCAGCTCCAACGGCGATCGCCTTGGACACATCACCTCCTTTGGACATGCCGCCATCGGCGATGACATGGACATAGACGCCAGTCTCATCCAAGTGACGCATTCTGGCTGCTGCCGCATCGGCGATAGCCGTCGCTTGGGGAACGCCAAGACCCAACACCGCACGGGTGGTGCAGGCATTACCTGGGCCAACACCCACGAGCACGCCTACGGCACCGGTACGCATGAGATGCAACGCCGCCTGGTAGGAGGCGCAACCACCGACGATCACAGGGATTTCGAGTTCACGGATGAACTTCTTCAGGTTGAGCGGTTCGTCGGACTTGGAGACATGTTCGGCCGAGACAACGGTTCCCTGAATGACCAGAATATCCAGCTCGCCAGCGAGAATCGCCTTCAACAACGGCTGCGTTCGCTGCGGCGTTACCGATGCCGCCACCACGACACCAGCAGCCTTGATTTGTCGAATCCGCTCTGTTACCAACGACTCCTTTACCGGCTCCTGATAGACCTCTTGCATCCGGGCCGTTGCCTTTTCGGCTGGCAGCGAGGCGATCTCAGAGAAGATAGGGTCGGGATCTTCGTATCGGGTCCAGAGCCCTTCTAGATTGAGGACTCCCAATCCACCAAGGCGACCGATCTCGATCGCCGTGGTCGGCGACACCACGCCGTCCATGGCAGAGGCCAGGAACGGTAGTTCGAACCGAAATGCATCGATTTCCCAAGAGATATCGACATCCTCGGGATCCCGGGTCCTGCGAGATGGCACGATCGCGATATCATCAAAGCCGTAGGCTCGTCGACCAGACTTACCAATTCCAATTTCGATCTCAGCCACAATTTCCTCCTATCGACCGACGAATATCAACCAAGCAATCGCCACCGACCAAGCGATGTGTGCGATGCACTGCCCACTCGCCACCGTACCGCAAATGTCACCGACAGCCCTGTCATCGCAAGTTGCGGGCCCTGCGGTCTACCGATGGTTGCTCTTGCACCCATCGTAACCCGCGACAAGCCCGATACCACGACAAATATTGAACGGACAAGAGATAACAAGCAACCATAGGCGACTGCCATGCCAACACTTCGACACAACAGTCACCAGCGACCCGATCAGCACACTCATCACCCGGACTCGCACCCGAAGCTCAAAGGTTAGAATCACTAAGTCTAGTAGCCCCAGCATCTATGGAGGATCCACGTGCCGACCCATCGCAGACGATTTGTTCTGGGGCCGCTCGTGATGGCGACAACCATCTTGCTGGCGGCCTGTGGCGCCACCACTAGCACCACGAGCCCGCCAGCGACGAAAGACCAAACCACCTCATCGCTGCATCCAGTGTCACTCAATGGCGTTGCCATCAAAGCCTTGGTCTCAGCACCGTTGGAATCCACTGTTCGCAATGACATTGCTAGCCTCACGCAAACGTATCCCCACCTACGGATCACGATCGTCCCCCAAACCCCCATTGGGATGGATCCGGCGAGCCTCACCGATCAGGTCAACCTTCGACTCTTCTCGGTCAACCCCGGTCAAACACTGCTTGCACAGCTCGGCGGCGTCGAGCGCATACCCATTGGCACAAGCACCCTCTATGTCGCTGCCGACCTAGGCAAACTTGCGCCGGTGACGCTCACCAGTGCCATACTCATCGGCATTCTCGAGGGCTCCATCACCAACTGGGACAACACGCTGATCGCGATGGCCAACCCGCACATCACCTTTCCCAATCTCCCTATCACAGTGAACCCGCTACCAGCATCAGGTCAGCGCGCTGCCATCATCGATCATGAGCTCTCGGTGCCGCCTTCCAACTTTGGCGCAACGACGACCCCTCATTGCACCACAACCCCAGGCTGCGTCAGCTTCACCCTGAGCCCCCCATCCAGTCCGCTGGCTATCGAAGGCTCCAGTGGTCAGTCGAGCCTGCCCACGAGTAGCGTGTACCCACTCGTGACTAACGAACTCGCCGTTGTCACCATCGATCCTGCTCACCCTCGGCGGGAAGCAGCTGCGGTGCGCATTGTGGAGCTGCTCGTTGCGAACGCAAACCTTCCCTCAGCCACCCGCACGAGCGAACTCGTCAAACTCCGCTCGCTGATAACGCAGCTGACCATCGAGCACTACACCAATGATCCCGTGAGCGGTCATTCTGGGGGCACGGCGAGTGGCGCCTCATGAGGTCACTCCTCATTCGATTCCCGCCTATCGCAATCGGCGGCGCCCTCGGGGCGCTCCTGCGCTACTGGCTGGAGCTGCACCTCGGCAGCACCGTCGGCTTTCCCATGGGAATCTTTGTGGCCAACATCGTCGGTACTTTCATCATTGGCATCACCCTCACCCTCTTGCCGATCATCACACCTCGATCTGGGCCGACACTGCGCCTCCTCATCGCGACCGGCTTCTGTGGCGGCCTCACGACCCTGTCAACGCTGGCGGTGTCGCTCGCTCAGGCGATCGTCCAGCGAGGTTTTGACTCCGCACTTTGGTACGCAAGTGCTACCATTGGGGCAGGCGTAGCGGCTGCATTTGCTGGTCGATTCTTGAGTCGCACCTGGTATCGCATGCGCCAATCCCCGGCCAACTAGCCACCGGGAAACGGGAGAACGGGAGAAAGCGCGCAATGGAGAACGAAATTTTGGTGATCTTTGTAAACGAGTCTGACCGCATTCATCATCACCCAGCCGTCGACTACATCATCCGTGAGGCGTTGACGGCCAATCTCGCTGGTGCCTCAGCCTTTCGGGCAATCGAAGGCTTCGGGATCCATCACCATCTGCACCGTGAAACGCTCCTCTCCATGACCGACGACGAGGGCGTGGCAGTCACCGTCGTCGACACCCCTGCCAAGCTCGATGCCTTTGTCGCTTCGCTCGTCGATGCAGGCGTTAAGGGCAACACCCTCCGGATCCCGGCGACGATGGGAACTCTCAGCTAGAGAAATGGACTGGCTACTCGTCGCAATTTTTGGCGCACTCGGCGCCATCACCCGGTACGTGCTTGATCGAGGGATCATGCGTCGGCTCAACGTTGACTTCCCGGTTGGCACCCTGGCCATCAACCTCAGTGGCGCGCTGGCCCTTGGCATCGTCGTCGGGTTGGCGACGCGTAACGTCTTGCCAACGGCTGCTGTCGTTGCCATCGGTGACGGTTTCATCGGCGCCTACACCACCTTTTCCACCCTCACCTTCGAATCACTCGCCCTCGTCTCGGAGGGCTCCATCACCTGGGGGGCGGCGAATATGATCGGGACAATCTTCGCGGCGACGACCCTCGCCTACCTCGGCATCCACATCGTCCAGTAGACCCACCCAGCTGATAGCGTCCGACACCATGAGTCCATTGAGAACAAACGGACTCGCGTCCGGTGACTGAGATCACCATCGACGTAGCCTGCCGCAGCTAGACTGATCAGCTACGCAAGCAGAGGAGACCTTGATGCCACCAGATCATGATGGAGCACCTGGGCACGCCGGCACCTCAGGACATGCCGGGGTCGAGCAAACAAGCGCTGAGAGCTACTTTTACCAGCTTGACGAGCACCGCTTTCGGCCACTACGACCCAGCCAAGGACCATGGAGTCCCGAAGCTTGCCATGGTGGCCCACCGTCGGCGCTGGCCATCCACGAGATCGAGGGGCATCAGCCAGATAGGCACCGACGACTTGCCCAGGTGCACATCGACTTCTACGGCGAAGTGCCACTCGCCCCGCTGACGTTTACCACCACGACACTTCGCAATGGCCGACGTATTCAGCTCATCGAGACGGTTGGACGCACTGACGATCACCGAGCCGTCATCGCCGCTAGAGGCTGGCGTCTTGCGGTTGAACCAGACCGCAACCCCCACGTCGAGGGACCACTCGCCATCCCAGATTACGAGTCCGGTCACCCCGACGATGCTATGGCCTCGTTCCCCTATGGCGCATCCATCAACTGGTCCTTCCTCGAAGGCCACTTTGCCAAACCTGGGCCGGCCACCGTCTGGGCACATCCAGGGCTCAACCTGCTCAACAAGACCCCACTCACGCCGGTCGAGGCAGCGTTGTTAGTCGCCGACTCGGCCAATGGCATCAGCTCTGAACTGGACTTCGCAGACTTCGTGTTCATCCCAACGGTGATCGAGGTCGTCTTTCGATCCAGACCGACAACGACCGAGATCGGCCTCTCCGCCAGGACCACGATTGACCGCGAGGGGGTTGGGGTGACGCGTGGCACGCTCTTTGACCGAGATCACGCCTATGGTTATCTCCTCCAGACGCTCTACGTGGAGCCTCGAAACCCTGCCTCATAGCAGGGCCCGTCATCGACAAGAAGGCGCGCAAATGAGACAGTCCCTGAAAGGACCAACGCCAGCTGCTTGGGCCTCATCAGACTCACTCCAAGACGGCCAATAGGTCAACCAACAGACGTGCCGAGGCACCCCAAACGAGGTCGGGGCTACGCACAAAGAAGTGAAAGAGCCCCCACCCGGTGCCATCGCTATACCACAGTTCACTGAAGTAATCCTTGGACCCCACAATGGCTAAGGGAAGCTCGACAACGGCCTCAACCTCGTCCTCATTGAGGTGCAAATCCGGTCGGGCGTCCACGTGACCTACGACACCGGAAAAACTGCGTCCACTCCCCCGCACCGCGCCCGACCCTAGTAGCCCCAGCAACTTGACGTCCGAAGAGTCGATCCCCACCTCCTCATAGGTCTCACGAAGCGCGGCCTCGGCAAGCGTCTCTCCTGCCTCCACCGCACCGCCTGGGAAGGATACCTCGTGGGGATGGTGGCGCAATGAGGGGGCGCGCCGAGTCATGAGCACCGTGGGTGCCCCATGCATATCGGGGTAGAGCAACAGCAACACCGCGGCCGGGTTCCTCGCGATGTGGCCCGAAAGCGGCGCCAATCGGTCGCCAAGTGTTCGAATGACTTCATGGTGGGATCCGATTGTAACCCGCTCCCGATCAAAGGCAACCGGTACGCGACGCGCAACCATGGGCAGCCGTTGGAGATAGCTCCCCAGGTCTCGAAGCTCCTGTGTCATTGACGGACCAGCTTTCTGGTCATCGGGCCCCAAGTGACGGGGGTCCAGCAATCATGGATCGTTACCACCACACAACGAACGCTGGCGGGTGTGATAACACACCCGCCAGCGTAGCACCTTACTTCACCGAAGAAGGACAACAGAAATGATGGCTACATCATCCCGCCCATGCCGCCCATGCCACCCATGCCAGCGGCGGCCGCTGCAGCTGCGCCGGCATCCTTAGGCTCGGGCTTATCAGCGACAAGGGCCTCAGTTGTCAACAACAACGCGGCGATGGAGGCTGCATTCTGCAGGGCAGAACGCGTGACCTTCGCAGGATCGATCACTCCAGCCTTGACCAGATCCTCGTAGACCCCGGTCCGGGCATTGAGTCCGACATTACCGGTCTCGCGCTCCACCGTCTGGACGGCGACAGGGCCCTCAAGGCCAGCGTTAAACGCGATCCACTTCAGTGGCTCCTCAAGTGCCTTGGCAATCAGCCGAGCACCCGTGGCCTCATCACCCTCCAACTTGTTTGCCACCTCGACGACCGAGGCGCGCGCACGTAGGAGCGCAGTGCCACCACCAGCAACAATGCCTTCTTCGATCGCAGCACGAGTTGCTGACAAAGCATCCTCTATGCGGTGCTTCTTCTCCTTGAGTTCGACCTCGGTTGCAGCACCGACCTTGACGACGGCGACGCCACCAGCCAACTTGGCGAGGCGCTCCTGCAACTTCTCCCGATCCCAGTCGGAATCGGTATCGTCGATCTCACGCCGAATCTGGGCGATTCGACCTTCAACTTCAGCCTTGTCACCGGAGCCGCCAATGATCTTGGTGGCATCCTTGGTCACCTCAACACGACGGGCTTCACCAAGAAGATCCAGCGTCGCATTTTCGAGCTTGAGGCCAACCTCTTCAGCGATGACTTGACCGCCGGTGAGCACTGCCATGTCTTGGAGCATCGCCTTGCGGCGCTCACCAAAACCAGGAGCCTTCACGGCAACGGAGGTAAAGGTACCACGGATCTTGTTGACGACCAACGTGGCCAGTGCCTCACCCTCGAGATCTTCTGCAATGATCAGCAGCTGACGGCCACTTTGCATCACCTTCTCGAGCAGCGGCAAGAGCTGCTGGATCGACGAGATCTTTGAGGAGTAGTAGACGATGTAGGGGTTCTCAAGGATCGCCTCTTGACGATCTGGATTGGTGACAAAGTATGGGGAAAGGTAGCCCTTGTCAAACTGCATACCCTCGGTGAACTCGAGCTCGAGACCGAAGGTGTTGGACTCCTCAACCGTCACCGTTCCATCCTTGCCGACCCGACTAATCGCCTCGGCCAAGACCTCGCCGACCGCCTGATCGGCTGCGGAGATGGCTGCTACTTGAGTGAAGTCACTCTGGCCCTCGATGGGCTTGGCCTGAGCAGAGATGGCCGCAACAGCCGCACTAACGCCCTGTTCGATACCACGCTTGAGCGCCATCGGGTTGGCCCCGGCGGCCACGTTACGCAGTCCCTCGCGGATCATCGCTTGGGCCAACACGGTGGCCGTCGTCGTTCCGTCACCGGCGACATCGTTGGTCTTGGTTGCTACTTCTTTGACAAGCTGGGCACCCATATTTTCATAGGGGTCCTCGAGCTCGATCTCGCGTGCGATCGAAACTCCATCGTTGGTGATGGTAGGGGCACCAAAGGACTTGGCGAGCACGACATTGCGCCCCTTTGGCCCAAGCGTTACCTTGACGGCGTCAGCCAACTTGTTGACACCGGCCTCCAGTGAGCGGCGAGCGCTCTCGTCAAACTGCAACATCTTCGGCATTACTTCACCACCTTTGCGAGTACGTCACGACCATTGAGGATGAGGAGATCCTCACCATCGACCGTGATCTCGGTTCCTCCGTACTTCGAGTAGACAACGGTGTCGCCTACCTTGATATCAAGCGCGATAATCTCACCAGTGGACTCTGCCCGCTTGCCTGGGCCAACAGCGAGGACCTGACCCTGCTGTGGCTTCTCTTTGGCGGTGTCAGGAATCACCAGGCCAGATGCTGTCCTCTCTTCGGACTCTGCTGGACGGACCACGATCCGATCCTCTAGGGGATGGAGATTCATGCTGTTTTGCCTCCTTGTTCGAGCTAACATGCCACTAATTGGCCAACTAGCACTCTAGCACCTCGAGTGCTAATTCCCATCCACACGGCCCGGTTTTCTCTCCGAACGCACCAGATCAGGTCCACACACCTCCCAAGTAACTCGACCACCCTGGCCAGCTAGTGTTTGCGAGCGAGTTCAGTTCAAACCAGCCTGTCCCAACCGATGAGAGAGACCGACGATAAGCCATGGCACACAAGGCAGTTTTTTGCCCAGCTCCAAGCGAGAGGTTCAAGCAGGAGTAATCAGCGTCCGCTGAGGATCGGCGTCCACCGCCATTACACCAGGATCGCCCTGCGATCGATGGAACGCAGCGGCGGCCGCGATCATCGCCCCGTTATCGGTGCAGTAGCGCTTGGCCGGTATCGCGTGCACAACGCCGTAGCTCTCGGCCAGTGTGCGGATACGAGTACGCAAGAGTTCATTCGCCGCGACTCCCCCACCGATCACCAGCGAGGCATAGGGCGCCTCGCCAAGCGCACGTTCGACCTTGATCATGAGCGCGTCAACCGCTGCCAGCTGGAAGGCACTTGCGATCTCAAGGATATCCACCTCTGGATGGGTGCGTACGAATGACATGACCGCTGTCTTTAGCCCCGAAAAAGAAAAGTCCAACCCCTCATCCCGTAGACCGCGAGGGAAGCTGAGCTCTTGGGGCACCATCTTGCCAACGGCTTGCTCGATGGCTGGACCCCCTGGATAGCCCAGATCAAGCAGTCGGGCCACCTTGTCAAACGCCTCGCCGGCGGCATCGTCCTTGGTCCGGCCGATGAGCCGATACCGTCCGGGTGCATCCACCGCGATCATCTCGGTGTGCCCTCCAGAGACGAGCAGCACCAGTGCCGGAAGCATCACCGGAGCCTCCAAGGCTGCAGCAAAGAGATGACCCTCCATGTGATCAACGGGATAGAGAGGAAGACCCTGCCCGAGCGCCAGGCCTTGCGCACTACCGACCCCCACCATCAGCGCACCAGGCAGCCCAGGTCCATTGGTGACCGCGATCGCATCGAGGTCGCCAAGGCTCAGTTGTGCCTCAGACAACGCCCGAGTAATGGTCGTCAAGATCGCCTGATCGTGAGCGCGTGCGGCTAACTCTGGAACGACACCACCAAAGGAGGCGTGGATTGCAACCTGAGAGTGGATCACCGATGCAAGCACCTCGGTGCCGGCCAACACGGCGACTGCCGTATCGTCACACGAGGTTTCGATCCCCAGGATCACACCGGCATTCGCCAACGCTAAGGTTGGCGGCTCGTGCCCCTGACCTCGGGCGTCGTCGGCGTGATCGAGCGAGGAGTTATCACGCACCATGTGCTTGTCCCTCGTCATCGATTGTGGCCGCAATGTCTCGTCGACGGGCCAGCTCGGCTGAGGAATCTAAATCATAGAGCCACATGATGATCGCATCCTCTTGGTTGTCGTGATAGTAACCTCGTCGAACGGCGACCGGTGCAAAGCCAAAGCGCTGGTAGAGCCGTTTGGCTCGCTCGTTGTGAGCACGGACTTCAAGGGTGCAGTCTTTGGTACCGTTCTTGTGCGCGGCGTCGAGGGCGTCTAAGAGGAGTCGAGTCGCAATCTGGTGACCCCAACGGGTAGGCGCAACGCCAACCGTCGCGATGTGAGCCTCATCTACCACATAGAGCATGCCAAGGTACCCGATCACCACATCATCCTCAGTGGCGACCCGATAACGCCGATCCTTGCCACGGGTGATCTCTCCCTCGAAGAGCTTGCGGCTCCAGGGAATGCCCGAAATCTCTTGCTCAATACGTAGGACCTCGTCGAGATGGGTGTCAGCCATCGTCTCGATACAGATCAATGCCCAGTCCTTCCCACCCGGCCAATGGAGCCATCAGCGAGACGTACATCAAAACCTCGGCGGACGCCCGACTCCTTCACATACCAGGCACGCAGCTCACCAAGCGGAGTCAGGGCACCACGACGCCAGCGCGCTAACGCATAGTCGAGCAGTTCGACATCGGAGGCGACCCCGATGTCGACGACACAGGCGCCGCGGAGGCCAGCCTCCGCTCGCAGCTGACCACCAACGAGGTCCTCAGGCCCAACAACCAGATCGGCGATTGCGATGACACTCACATTCTTGATCACCGAGGTACTCGAGGGATCCATAGGTGCGCTCAGATCTAGGCGCACCTCGGCCTGGATGGCCTTGGTACGACCGAGCGGCTCCAGCAACAGGCCACGCTGATGCGGTGCAAGGAGGTCGGCAAGTCTGACCGCCATAGGATCGAGCGATCGAAAACTCACCACGGGAATCGATCGAGACCAGGCGAGGAGACGAACAAAGGCGGCACAACTGCGCAGCGCGAGCAGCGGTCCCGGACCGGTCACCAGTGCGAGGAGATCGATCGGCTCGCCACCTGTGATCTCGGCAACAGCGATCGCCAGGTCCCCAAGCGGTCGATCTCCGAGCCAAATGTGGGTGTCGACGCCTCGCTGGCGCGCCAGCACCCTTGCTGGGCGCACGGTGCAGTCCACCAGCACAATCAGCTCATCATTTACCGCAACCACTCGAGACGCTCCTGCCATGTCAGTGAACCTGAGATCTGAACAACACGCCCAAGAGCAGCGACTTCGATCAAGATCGTCAACGGGTCGTAGTCCTCGAGCCCGTCAGCGCGCTCAGCCCATTCGACGATCGCAAGAGCGCCTCGGTCGAGTTCTTGAAGGACTCCCTGTTCATCCAGGTACAGTGGATCATTAACCCGATAGAGATCGACGTGGTAGAGGTCTCCACCAGGGCGCGCGTATGGTTTGATGGTGACAAAAGTGGGAGAGGTTACTGGCCGTTCGATGCCGAGTCCCGCCGCAATCCCCTGCGTCAAGGTCGTCTTGCCAGCACCAAGCTCCCCGATCAGACACACCAGGTCGCCTGGACCTAGGATCGATCCGAGCCGCTGACCCAGGTCAGCCATGGCTTGCGCCGTCGCAACCTCAAGCGTTGGCACCATCACCCCCCATCAAGATTAACCGTGCTCGGGCGAAGTCAACTCGCATCTCGGTCAATCGGGCCGAGCCACCACGCAAGGCATAGGCCGGGTGATAGGTCGGAATGACGATCGTCGATCCATCTTCTGGCCGTTGCATCGACGAGTCCATGGAAAAGCGTTGACCCCGCAACGATGAAAGTGAAGCCTTGGTACCAAGGATCCGACCGACCGCGATCCGACCGAGCAAGACGATCACCCTTGGAGCCACCAGCCTCAGCTGTCGGTCGAGCCATGGCGCACAAGCATCCATCTCTTCGGGCAATGGGTCACGGTTGTTCGGGGGGCGACACTTGACCACGTTAGCAATATAGGTCTCGGCTCTCGTGCGTCCCAACTCCTCGTAAATCAGACGATCCAAGAGCACACCCGAGCGCCCTACAAAGGGGCGTCCAAGCTCGTCCTCACGGGCTCCAGGGCCCTCTCCGATGATCATCAGATCACTGGGGACCGCGCCCTCGCCGACTACCACGTGGGTTCTCGTATTGGCCAACGGACACGACTGGCAGTCAGAGGCCTCATGCACCAAGCGTTGCATCGCCTTGATCGCGTCAGCCACGATATCTCCGCGGAACACGATCACTGATGCTGGTCAAGATCTCGTAGCTGATGGTCGAGAGCCGAGCGGCCACTTCATCGGCACCGAGCAACTCGTCTCCTTGGGCCCCGATCAACACCACCTCATCGCCGACGACCACCTCTGGATCATCGACCACCACCATCACGTAATCCATGGCAACGGTGCCCGCCAACACGTGGCGTCGCCCTCTGATCAGCACCTGTCCTCCGACCTCAAAGAGGCTGCGGCGCACACCATCGGCATAGCCGATTGGAATCGTCGCGATCTGGGTCCCTGCGGGAAATACTCGGCGATGGCCATATGAGACCCCACTGCTTTCCTCCAGCTCATGCAGGCGTACCACCCGGCTCACGAGGCGGAGTGCGGGTTTGAGCGAAAGCGATGGCTCGCCATAACCATACATCCCAATTCCGAGACGTACCAGGTCAAATGCCGTATGTGGGTAATGAACAAGGCCGGCGGTGTTGGCAATGTGCAAAGGGGGCCGATAGCCAAGCGACTCGACGACCCCGTCATAGGCCTCCCGCAACCGCAACACCTGCCCCGCGACGCTTTCGCTACCTTGGTCCCCCTCATCGGCTCGAGCAAAATGCGAGTAGACCCCCCGAACTGCGACACCTCCGGCAGCCGCCATCTTTGCCAACGTCGTAAGCGTCCCACGATCGCTGCCCATTCGGTGCAGCCCGGTCTCGACTTCTAGATGACACGATGGCCTTAAGCTCCGTCGATCGGACCAAGACATCGAAGCAATCGTGTCGCACAGGGTGGCGAGGGTCGGAACCGTAGAAATCGTGGGGGTGATGCCGGCTCGTAGCGCATCGACAAGGAATTGGGGTTCTGGCTCACTCAGCATCACAATCGGATGATCAGCGAGTATCGCTCGAAGGGAAAGTGCCTCGTCTAACGTGGCGACGAAGAACACCTCGGCCCCTGCCTGTAACGCTGCGGGCGCGACCTCGTTCGCACCATGTCCATACGCGTCAGCCTTGACCACCGCCCCGATCTGTATCGACAATGGTGCCGATTGTCGTGCGTACAACACGAGCGCTTCGACGTTAGCTCTAACGACACCCAGGTCAACTTCCACGTAGGTTGGACGATGCGGTGACGAGATCACCGCAGCAGCTCCTCCACCGGTGCAACACGATTGAGGCCCCCGTAGTACTGTGCGATGGCGTCGACAAGCGTGCTCGCACGCACCTTCCCGGTGGTGACATTGGCACCAGCGACTCCGTGGAGATACGCTCCCGCCCACGCTGCCTCATAGGCCGACATCCCTTGTGCCAGTAGACCAGCGATCACACCGGTCAGCACATCACCCGTACCCGCGCTCGCGAGTTTGGCCGAGCCAACCGCTATGAGGGCACACCCTCCCAACGGGTCAGCGACGATAGTCGGCGAGCCTTTCAAAAGCACGACAGCACCCGTCTCAAGCGCTGCTCGGCGACAGGCCTGTACCGGTAAATCCTCGATCGCACCAAAGACACGTTCGAACTCGCCCCGATGTGGGGTCAATACCGTCGAGGCACGACGCCGCGACAGCGTCCTCGCGAGATTGCTCGAATCCCGAAAACAGGTGAGCCCATCGGCATCAAGCACAACCGGAGCGTCCGAGTCGACGAGAAGACGGCGAACAAAGTTGCCAATCTGGAGCGAGCCACCGAGACCCGGTCCTACCACCATCGAACGAAATCTCCTCGAGGCCGTTACCACCGGCTCGGCGAAGTAGGACTCGAGGCGTTCGACCACAACCTCTGGTGGGTGATCGATTGGCTCGGCAGGATCCGCGCGCGTTACCAGGTGGACGATACCAGCGCCGACCGCCATCGCGCCTCCACACCCAAACGCTGCCGAACCGCGCATACCAGGTGAACCTCCAACGACCATCACACCGGCACTCCACTTATGGCCCTGGGGGTTCACAAGCGGTATGACGGCATCAAGATCTCTTGAGGTAATGAGGTGAGTCATGACGCTATCCGGCCGCAGCTCTGGCAAAATACGGATCAGCTTTCCCGCATGGACTCGCCCGGCCCCGAACAGGTGCCCGAACTTCAATGCCCCGACGACCACGGTCACGTCAGCGCGAATCGCATCCCCACACACCGCTCCGGTATCACCGTCAATGCCGGACGGGATATCGACTGACAACACCCGAACACCGTCGGGGAGCTTCGGAGGGTCAAAGGGTCGCGACAGGCCCGTTCCGAGCATCGCATCGACCACTAAGTCCGGACTATGAGTAAAGGCAAGATCGTCGACATCGGCCGGTGTCAAGATGGTGACCTGCACACCAGCTCGTTGGAGATACCCTGCCATGGCACGACCGTCTCGGCCGTTGTTCCCGTTGCCAACGATTACCATCACCCGCCGCCCGTAGGCCCCGCCTAACTCTTGGACAGCGATCTGTGCCAGTCGGTAGCCGACCCGGTCGATGACGGCACTCACCAACCCACGCTGTGCCAGTTGAGAATCAAACTTCGTGATTTCTTCGACCGAGACCACCGGATCCACGACAACGACCTCCCAACATCCGCACGATCAAGAGCCTAGCGGTCGATACCTACCTCTCGCTTAGGGCAACTACCTGAGCGATGGCGAGGGTCTTGGTATGTGTCAGCGTGAGTGCAAACTCGCGGCATCCGTATTGCTGTGCGAGTTCGAAAGCGGCTCCTGTGAGGTGCAAGGTTGGTTCACCAGTCACGAGGCGCACCGTCTCAATCTCATGAAAGCGTACCGCCCCAAGTCCGACGCCAAGCAGTTTCATGGTCGCCTCTTTGACACAAAATCGTGCGGCGAGACTCTCAACTCGCCCGGAGACGGAGGCAACCTCATCTGGGGTGAAGAGGCGATCGGTCATCGTCTTGGTCCGTTCGAGAGCGACACGAAAGCGGCCAATCTCGACGGCGTCGATGCCAGTCCGAATCCTCATTCGACCTCTGGCGCCCCGACGGCCTCGGCAATCTCAACGAACCGGGCTGCTGGCGTCGAGAGGGTCTCTCTTGTCCGTGAAATCACCCGAAAACGACGAGAGATTGGAGGCAATTCACGGATCTCAACACGGACCAAGTCATGAGCCGCCACCTCACGCACCACTGCAAGCGAGGAGAGAAAACCACCCCCGACACCCTGGAGAATCGCCTCCTTCACAGCCTCTCCACCGGCGAGTTCAATCGCCAATCGGGGGGCGAGGCCGCTTCTAACAAGCGCCTCCTCGGTCGCGCGTCGAACACCGGAGCCTGCCTCGCGCAGGATCAGTGGAATTCTGGCTATCTCACCCCAGCCAAGCATCTGATTCGGCAGGGCTCCCAGTAGCTCAGGGCGCACCACGTAGACGAGGTGATCGCCCCCAACGACGATCTCGAGCATGTTGTCGGGCAACAACTCTGATGGTGACTCGATGACACCCACCTCAAACTCTCCCGCGATCACGAGTTCGGTCACCTCTGAGGAGTTGAGCGAGCGCGTGCGAAGATCAACCCCGGGGAATTTCGTGCGATACCGCACCAACCACCTCGGGAGGATATAAGCCGAAACGGTATTCGAGGCAGCGATCAACAGGAGACCATCATTGCCCTTGGCCACACTATCGACATAGTCCAAGACGCCGCGATAGGTCCGGTAGACCTCTCGAGCGCGTCGCGCAAGATCCTCTCCGGCTACCGAGAGTTCGACACCGTGCCCCGAACGCACATGGAGTCGTTGCCCAACCGCGTCAGAGAGATGCTTGAGCTGCTGGGATACACCAGGTTGTGAGATCCCAAGTTCCTTGGCGGCGTCCGAAAGGTTGTGGGTCTCCGCAACGATCGCCAAGGTGATCAGGTAGTTCGGATCGATCCGTCGCTGTTCAGGAGTAATCATAACTACTCTGAGTGTATCGCAAAAAACGATAAGCCATGAAATAGACACCTCACCAGACGGATCAAACGACTGGGTGCATCTACGCTTTGATCATGACCCCACCTTGGCGCATAGGCTTCGTCGGCACCGAGCTTGCGCCCTTAACTGCAAGCGCTGGCGGCCTCGAACGCCTCGTGGTCGGCTGGGCAACGGCGCTCAACGAGCGACATCGGAGCATGTGCTTTTCACGATATGACCACACCAGTCCTGTGACCACCAAACCCGGTGACAACCTGGCCAAGCTCCTGCGTGGCTGCGATGTCGCGGTGATCAACAACCGACCTGAGTGGGCGAATGCATTGGATATGCCAGTCGTTCTGATCTTGCACAACACTGCCGAGGCGTGGGGGCTACCAGGGTGCGACGCTGCCAGCCAGCCAGTGGCCCCACCAGTAACGATGGGCGACCACGTGGTCGTCTTGGCGGTATCGGCTTTCCTTGCTAGCCACGCCAAGACCGAACTTCACTTACCAGCCCTGCCTAGGGTCCTACCACCGTTTATCGATCCGGCGTTCATCGATCCGGCGTTCATCGATCCGGCGTTCGGGAGTGCACCAAGGTGGCACCCGAACAACAACGCGCTCCTCTTCCCCAATCGATTGTTGGCCAAGAAAGGGGTCCTCGAGACCCTCGCCGCCATTGAACGCGTCGCTGATCCCAGCGTCAGGGTCGTATTTCTTGAGAACTTCGCCCCATGGACGCATCCAACCGATGAGCACCAGGAGCTACTGAGCCAACTACGGGCCTGCACTCGATGCAGCCTCGAACCGCGCATTGCCAAGAGCAGAGCGTTGGCAACGCGCATGCTCGCCTCCAGTGCGATCCTTGCACCATCGACGCGACCGGAAGGGCTCGGCTTGGTCCCTCTTGAGGCGCTGGCCCTCGGTATTCCAACGATCATCAGCGCTCAGGGTGGCTTGGCCGAGCTTGCTCGCTACGGCGCTATGATCGTCGAACCCAGCGACACAGCAGCCTTTGCCCACGCAATCGAAACCGTCACACGACGAGATCCCTCGTCAAGGAATCTCTCGATCGACCATGATGGCATCCGCGCAGATTACAGCTTGGAGCGGTCGGTCTCGATCCTGGAGGCAGCCATGAGCGAGGCTATCGGGCGCTAACCACTTCGGTCCTACCCCAGTAAGCCACGAAAGTGGCTACGACCGACTATTCGACCGTCACCGTCTTGGCGAGGTTGCGCGGCTTATCAAGATCGAGCCCCCGAGCTTTGGCCATCTGACCGGCTAAGACCTGGAGCGGCAGCACCATAAGCAGCGGCGACCATAGCGCCGCCGAGCCCGGGACACGAAGAACAACATCGGCAAGCTCGTCGGCGCTATGATCGTCATCATCGGCGACGACCACCAACGTGGCACCACGAGCACGCACCTCTTCGAGATTCGAAAGCATCTTGTCATGCAGACGGTCATTGCCGAGCAATGCAACCACGACCGCCTGTTCATCTAACATCGCGATCGGGCCATGTTTGAGCTCTCCAGCTGGGTAGGCCTCGGCAGCGATGTAACTGAGCTCCTTCATCTTGAGGGCTCCCTCCATCGCCACGGGATAGAGAAGATTCCGTCCGATGAAGAAAAACCGATCGCGACCAAGGTAGGCAGCCACCGCGTCATACCACAACGATGCTCTCTCGATGGTCATACGGATCTTTGAAGCCATCTCGGCGAGCTCCTTACGGCGGTGCTTGGCCTCATCTGGGTAGAGTACCCCCTTAAGCTCGCCAAGATAGATCGCCAGCATTCCAAGCGCTCCGATCTGGGCAAGATGCGTCTTCGTGGAGGCTACCGAAATCTCCGGTCCGGCCCGGGTGTAGAGGACGGCATCAGCCACCCGACTCAGCTGGCTGCCAATCACGTTGGTGATGGCGATCGTTCGAGCACCACCGAGTTGGCACTCGCGCAAAGCGGTGATGGTCTCGAGCGACTCGCCTGATTGGCTGATCCCGATCACCAAAGTCTCCGAGTCGAGAATGGGATCCCGATAGCGATACTCGGAGGCGACATCGACCTCGACCGGAAGACGGGAGAGATGTTCAATGAAGTAGCGACCCACCAGTCCAGCGTGATAGCTGGTGCCACAACCAATGACGACGATCTTGCGAACGCGGGCTAACTCATGAGGATCGATCGAGAGTTGGTCGATCACCGGAGTACTGTCAGCCTCCATGAGCGCTGCAACGGTGTCGTAAAGGGCATCCCCCGATTGGTGTAGCTCCATCTCGTAGTAGCTTGCAAAACCATCGAGCACCGCATCTTGTGGGCTCCACTCGAGCGCCAGCGGCTCGAGATCGGTCAATGAAACACCTCCGTCGCCATCGACACCATCACCAAGGACCACGACGACATCCTCTGGTATCTCATAAAACTTCGAAGCGAGCGAGAGAAATGCCGGTGCGTCCGATGCAAAGAATGACTGACCATCCGCGCTCGCTGCTAGCAACGGAGACGTACGACGAGCACCGAGCAGAAGCTGAGGATACGAACGGATGGCGACGACGAGAGCCAAATGCCCCTGCAACTGCGCCACAACACGTTCGAGGGCCTCAGCTGGCAGGAGGCCTTCGGCGAGTGCCTGCTCCATGAGGTGAGCCACAACCTCTGAGTCCGTATCCGAGCGGAATGTGTGTCCACGTCCCTGGAGCCTGCTTCGGAGTTCCCGGAAGTTCTCGATGATGCCGTTGTGGACGACCGCGATCTCTCGATGGCAATCGAGATGGGGATGGGCATTGACCAATGATGGAGCACCATGCGTGGGCCAACGCGTATGCCCAAGCATGACTTGACCAGTCGTGAAAGGCTGCTCTGCAAGCCAGCTCGCTAGCACGCCCATCGACTCCCGAGCGACCGACGCCTTCTCCGTGATGAGATCGCCGTCACGGATGATTGCAATACCCGCGGAATCGTAACCGCGATACTCTAATCGCCGCAACCCCTCAAAAATCGAGACCAGATCAAGATTCGACCCAACTGCTCCTACGATTCCACACATACTGGCCTCCTCTAGTTGGCACCCAACCGACGCGCTGCGAGCTCAACCTCTCCGACAAGGCGGTCGGCAAGACGTTCGGCTACTACCAGATCGGCTGCCTCGACAAGGATCCTAAACACCGGTTCAGTTCCGCTTGGCCGAAGAACGATGCGACCATCGGACCCTAGGTCGGCCTCGAGTGCTTGGTACAGCTCCCGAAAGTCCCGATCGGCCATGATATGGTCCCTCGCGGTGGTGCGCACCTGCCGGTGCACCTGAGGAAACCGGACGACCTCTTTGGCCCGAAAGAGGTCAAGGGATCCGCCCCAGCCATCGAGCGCGTGCAAAAGCACACCCGCCGAGACCAAACCATCCCCTGTCGGTCCAAACTGACGGATGATGATGTGCCCACTCTGCTCCCCGCCGAGGGCGAGGGAGCCCTCCTTGAGCGCGGTCGCAATCTGGCGATCACCCACATCCGTTCTCACGACGGATATGAGATGTGACCCCAGGGCACGTTCGAGTCCTAAATTGCTCATCACGGTCGCCGCCAAGGCATCGTTGGTGAGCCCTCCGCGTCCCTGGAGATAGAGCGCGAACAAGGTCAACAGTTCGTCCCCGTCAACAATCACCCCTGACTCGCTAACCGCGATCAACCGGTCGGCATCACCGTCAAAGGCGACCCCGAGGTCGGCACCAGCCTCGACGACAGCACTCGCAAGCACCTCCGGGTGCGTCGCTCCGACACCATCGTTGATGTTGCGCCCATCGGGATGATCTCCAAGCGCCCCCACCACCTCGGCACCGAGGCGTCGCATCAGTGCAGGGCCAAGCCTCCAAGCAGCTCCGTTCGCACCATCGACTACCACCCGCAAACGACGGCTAACCGGGCCAAGGCCCTCGAAAATCCAATCCAGGTACGCATCCTCGAAGGAGCGATGATCGACGCTGCCAAGCGAGCCAAAGGATGGTCGCTCCCCACCGAGAAAGCCGGCCAGCAGCTCCTCGATCTGATGCTCGATGGCCGGGGCCACCTTCGCGCCTTCGGCGTCAAACACCTTGATACCGTTATCGAAATACGGGTTATGCGAGGCCGAGATCACGACCGTGGGTACCTGCTCGGAACGAGCGACCCACGAAAGTGCACCGGTCGGTAGAACACCACAATCGATCAGGTGAACACCAACCGAGGCGATACCGAGCCCTACCGCCTGGCTGAGCCAATAACCAGACTCACGAGTATCACGCCCAATCGCAAAGGCTGGGGGCCGTATCGCAGTTGCGATACCGACCCCCAGCCAATACCCGACCTCCATGGTCAATTCCTGATTCGCACGTCCGCGAATCCCATCGGTCCCGAACCGAAGCATCTACCGCTTCGAATACTGCGGTGCCTTACGCGCCTTCTTGAGACCGTACTTCTTCGATTCCTTCTTCCGAGCATCTCGTGTCAGCATCCCCTCCTTCTTGAGGGCTGCTCGATGCTCTGGGTGCAACTCGATGATCGCCCTGGCAAGGCCCAGACGAATGGCATCTGCTTGACCGGCGGTACCGCCGCCATCGACGGTAGCGTACACATCATAGACCTCATCGAGCTCCACGACCTTGAGTGGTTCGGTGAGATGCCCGCGCTGAGAGACCGACGGCACATAGGCACGCAGCTCCTTGCCATTGACCACCACAGCGCCGCTGCCTGGTACCAGCCGAACACGTGCCGTTGCGGTCTTACGTCGTCCGGTCGCTTGCGTTAACGGTGAGGTCATTTCGCTCCTTCGCGCGTGATCAATCGGCTGCCCAGGTCGAGCACCATCGGCTGCTGAGCAGCGTGTGGGTGATTCGGCCCAGCATAGACCTTGAGCTTGCGATACATCTGGCGGCCCAGCCGATTCTTTGGCAACATACCTTTGATGGCCAACTCTACGGCTCGCTCAGGATGCTTCTCCATCATCTCAAGAAACTTGGACTCTCGCAGACCTCCGGGGTAGCCCGAGTGATGATAATACACCTTCTTCTCGGCCTTTGCACCGGAGAGCGCGATCTTGTCAGCATTGACGACTACCACGTGATCACCGCAATCCAGGTACGGTGCGAAGTATGGCTTGTGCTTTCCCTTCAGGAGACTCGCGACCTCAGTGGCAAGTCGTCCAAGGCGCAATCCCTGCGCATCGACGACCCACCAGTCACGCTCGACGGTGCTCGTGGTAGTTACAAAGGTCTTCATACCTGCTCTTCCTCGCTCAACTTTGTTGTCAGCCGTGGCGACACTCGGCGCTCCATTCTAGAGGAAAGTCAAGCTCCAACCGGTCAATTGTCGCCCAGTCTTGCTCAAATCCCGATTCCCGAAGACGTTCGGGAGCCCACTCCCACGCGTCCGCATAGCCAACTCTCCACAGATACAGACCCGAAGGCGGTGCCAGTTCCGTGAGCACACTACGATCACGCGCTTCGATGGCGTCCACCACCCGTGCAACCGACCAGCGACCCCGCCCGACCTGAACCATCGCACCGACGATACGGCGAACCATCTGGTGACAGAAGCTGATACCAAGTACCGAGAATTCGATCAAACCAGCACGCTCGATGATGTCGATAGCGTGCAGCCGCCGGCGATAACCGCCTGCACTACCAACCTTGCACATGGCATGGAAGTCCTCGACCGTCAGTAAGTAAGAGGCAAGCTCTCGCATGCGATCAATATCCAGCGACACTGGCAGTTGCCAGGCGTGGGGGAAAAGAGGATCCCTCGAGGCAGCCCGGACGCGATACAGGTATTGGCGCCACCTCGCCGAGTGACGTGCATGAAACTCGGGAGGAACCCGCATCACCGCTCGAAGCATGACACCGTCCCCGACCACCACATGGAGCCGCGGCCAGATCGATGGATCTAGCTCCGGTGCCTCCAGCGAAACGACCTGGCAGCGTGCGTGCACCCCAGCATCGGTACGGCCCGCCATCGCCACCTCGGAGGTATCGACGTTGAGCAGATCAAGACCGTTGACCAGCGAACCAATTACGGTGCGCACCTGGGGCTGGGGCGCCGACCCATGGAACTGCTCCCCGTCATAGGCAAGCACCAAGGCCAACCGCATTTGAGGGCGCTCGAGAGGTTATCGCTTAGACGAACTCGATGACGACCATTGGCGCGCCATCGCCGTGGCGGGGCCCGCGCTTAAGAATACGAACGTAGCCACCCTGGCGGTTCTGGAATCGCGGTCCCACCTCATCGAAAAGCTTCTTGGTCGCATCCTCATCACGAAGAAACGCGATCACCTGACGCCGTTGGTGAAGATCGCCCTTCTTGGCCTTCGTCACCAACTTCTCAATCACCGGGCGCAAAGCCCGCGCCTTGGCATCCGTGGTCAAGATGGACTCCGCAGCAATCAACGATGCGCACAGATTCGCCAACATTGCGCGCTGATGCGAAGCATCGCTGCCAAGACGGTTACCCCTTTTCGGTCGGCCAGGTACCATTTAACCTTCACTCCTTAGAGACATATTTCGTAACGCCAATTTCTCAGCAACCTCATCGAGCGACTTCTGCCCGAAATTCGTGATCGCCAGAAGGTCATCAGCGGTACGTTCCACCAAATCACCAATGGTATTGATCTGAGCCCGCTTGAGACAGTTCCGGGGGCGCTCGGTCAAATCGAGTTCCTCGATCGGCAGGTCAAAGTCTGGGGAGCGCTCTTCAGCCGCTACCTCATCGGCCACGACCAGCCGACTGGCATCGGCGACCAGCTCAGAGACCAGCGCGAAGATCCCCGTCAGCGTTCCCGCGGCGGAAGCCAATGCCTCACGAGGTGTGATAGAACCATCCGTCTCGACATCGACAACGATTTGATCGTAGTCCGTAGCCTGTCCGACACGGACCGGCTCGATCACGTAGTTCGCGTTCCGAATTGGGGAGAAAATAGCATCGATCGGGATGATACCGATGGTGTTCGTCCGCTTGTTGCGCTCGGCCGAGACGTAACCCCTCCCTTGCTCGACGACGACATCGAGTGCGAGCCGACCCTTGTCGGATACGGTGGCGATATAGAGGTCAGGATTCACAATCTCAACGTCAGAGGACAGCATGAAATCGCCAGCATGGACCGTCGCTGGACCCTTGATATCGAGTCGGATCGTCACCGGATCGGGAGAATAACAACGAAGAACGATATCCTTCAAGTTCAAGATGATGTCAATGACATCTTCCTTGACACCGCCGATGGTGGTGAACTCGTGCAAGGCATCGTCGAAGCGCACCTGGGTGATCGCCGCCCCCGGAACCGACGACAGCAACACCCGTCGAAGCGCATTCCCAACCGAATGGCCAAAACCTGGCTCAAGTGGGCCAATGGAAAAGACCTGTCGGTTGGCGGTCTCCTCACTTACCTCTTCTACCTTCGGCCGCTGAATAATGAGCATTAATCGTTCCTCTTTGTTTCTCTCGTGATCACTTCATACGATCATGAACACCTCATGATCACCATTATCTCTAGGCCGCGCTCTCCAAGGCGACACATTGGGCCCTTTGGATCGAAGCCGGCCGCCCCGGACTACTTCGAGAAGAGCTCGACGACCAGCTGCTCGCGTACGTCAAGATCAATCTGATCTCGAAGCGGCGTGTTGAGCACCCGAGCCGAGAATCCAGCCGGAGCCATCTCGAGCCAGGCTGGCGCAGGGCGAGAGAGGACATCCCGGTTAAATTCGATGACCGCAAGCGTGCGTGAACTCTCCTTCAGCGAAATCTCCTGTGAGGGACGCAACCGGTAACTCGGGATATCCACGCGGCGTCCATCGACCAAGATGTGGCCATGGCGCACCAGTTGACGCGCCTGAGCTCTCGACGAACCCCAACCCGCCCGATACACGACGTTGTCCAGACGCAGCTCGAGCAGCTGCAAAAGGCGCTCACCAGTGATCCCACGCTGCCGAGCTGCCTCACCGTAAGTCTTCGAGAACTGTCGTCCCATCACACCATACGTGCGACGAACCTTCTGCTTCTCGCGAAGCTGGATCGAGTACTCCGATGGTTGGCGCTGGCGATCACGACCGTGCTCCCCGGGGGGAAATCTACCGATGGTGATCGGGCACTTCGCACTGTCGCACTTGGGTCCCTTGAGGTACAACTTGGTCTTTTCCCTGCGACACAACCGACAAACCGGCCCCGTATAACGCGCCATCTACACTCGTCTCCTCTTCTTTGGCCGGCACCCGTTGTGCGGGATCGGGGTAACATCACGGACCGAACGAATCTCGATCCCTGCCGATGACAACGCCTTATGCGCAGTCTCACGACCAGAGCCAGGACCCTTCAGCATGACGTCGACCTCTCGAACACCGTGCTCCATCGCGCGCTTTGCGCAGGTCTCACCCGCCACCTGCGCTGCAAACGGCGTCGACTTTCGGCTACCCTTGAAGCCTACGTTGCCCGAACTCGCCCATGCGAGTACGTTGCCCGTCGGATCGGTAATCGTCACAATGGTGTTGTTGAACGATGAGTGAATATAGGCGACTCCTCGCGCAATATTCTTTCTCTCACGTTTACGAGGTCTTCTACCTCCTGGTCGTGGCTTTGCCATGAAACTCCTCTCAAAACCCTCTGCGCGGCATCGTATAGGAAACCGCCCTCTGACAACCCTCTGTCAAACCTTCATAACCCTGTTCGTCATGCCAGCTCGCTGGACAGACGCTTAGGTTAACGCTTCACCTTTTTCTTACCAGCGACCGTCTTGCGTGGACCCTTGCGTGTCCGGGCATTGGTGTGGGTACGCTGTCCGTGCACCGGGAGTCCACGGCGATGTCGAATGCCTGCATAGCACCCAATCTGCACCTTGCGCTTGATGTTTTGATCAACATCGCGTCGAAGATCTCCTTCCACCTTAAGGTTCTGATCGATGTAGGTACGAAGACGCAGCACCTCATCGTCGGTCAAATCACGAACCCTCGTGTCAGGATTAACCTCGGTGAGAGCGCAGATCTGCTGCGCCGTCGTCAGTCCAATCCCAAAAATGTAGGTAAGCGCGATCTCAACACGCTTTTCCCTTGGAATATCTACCCCTGCTATACGAGCCATGCCTACCCCTGCCGTTGCTTATGCCGAGGGTTCTCGCAAATAACGAGCACCCGACCTTCTCTGCGAATCAACTTGCACTTCTCACAGATTGGTTTGACGCTTGGTCGCACCTTCATAGTGATCCTTCCTCACAGCGAGCAAACACGCTTGCCTACCGTACTCTCCCTGACGCCTCATACAAACTCCTCCAAGACCCTTGCCCTGGAGCCACGAAACCGGATGGGCTTGCACCTCGATCTCGTAACACTTGACCCTGCACCGAACGACTGCTCGCTAGCGATTGCTCACCGGAGCAACGCCCCACCAGCAACAATGACCGCCAACAATCACAATCATCGGACCAGTTCCTCAACAACCGAAGAATCACGGCACTGCCGTGATCTTCTTACCTACTTGTATCGATAGGTGATACGACCCCGAGCGAGATCGTAAGGGGTGAACTCTACCTGTACCTTGTCTCCGGGCAAAATCCTAATTCGATGCATTCGCATCTTCCCAGAGCTATGGGCCAGAACCTTGAGACCATTCTCGAGCTCGACGCGGAACATCGCGTTCGGAAGTGGCTCCACCACTGTCCCTTCAAGGACGATCGTGTCCTCTTTTCCCTTTGCCAGTTCATCCTCCTACCGATTACGCTGATTGATTGCCTATCCAGCGCGCGCCAATCGTGCACCGCTAAAGCCACGACCATTCGATCGCGAGGCGCAAAAAGCTACCCTACTAGTATAGCCGGGAATCCACTCACGGAGTCCCGTCCATCACGGTAAAGACCTCCGGACCTTCATCGGTGATCGCTATCGTGTGCTCAAAGTGCGCCGCCCACGTGCCATCGGCCGTGACGACCCCCCAACCATCGGGCAACACGACCGTATCCTCTCCCCCCAGCGTCAGCATCGGCTCAACCGCGTAAACCTCATGGACCCGCAGCTTGGGCCCCGCCCGCCCAGGCCAGTAGTTGGGAACGTTTGGCGGCTCGTGCATTTGTGTCCCGATACCATGGCCTACATACTCCCGGATGACACCAAGATGGGCAGCAAGCGCCACCTCTTCGACCGCTCGGCCGATGTCGTGAAGATGATTGCCAGCCACCATCTGTGCAATCCCGGCCGCAAGTGAATCCTTTGTCACCTCGATCAGCCGCTCCACGCGCTTGGGCACCGAACCGACCGCTACCGTGATCGCCGCATCACCATGGTAACCCTCGACGATCGCGCCAGCATCGATGGAGATGATATCACCCTCTTGTAGTACCTCTTGCGTACTCGGTATGCCGTGAACGATTACATTGTTCCGCGAGGTGCAGATAACCGCAGGAAATCCGTGGTATCCAAGGAAGTTCGAGCGTGCTCCTCGATTTGCGAGCACCTCTCGGGCCACCGTATCGAGGTCTGCCGTCGTTACCCCGGGTCGCACCGCCGTTCGGCAGGCTTCGAGCATCTCCGCCGTCACCCGCCCAGCTTTGCGCATGGACGCGAGTTCAGCTGGTGTCCGAATCATACTGCACCACCTTCGTAAAAACCGTGCCTCGCAAGTACCTCACTGATCCGACCGAGCACCTCGTCTGGGGTACCAATGCCATCGACCGTCTCCAACAGCCCCATCTGGGCGTACAGACCAAGCAGCGGTGTCGTTGTCTGTTCATAGATCTCAAGCCGGCGAAGGATGGCGGTCTCCGTGTCATCTTCACGTTGGATCAACTCACCACCACAATTGTCGCAGATGTCAGCCACTTTCGGCGGCAGCTCATCCGAATAGATACTGCCACAGACCGAACATACCCTCCGTGACGACAACCTGCGAAGCACCAGCTCAACGGGAACCTCAAGGTTGATTACGACGTGCAAGGTAGCCGGCGCGAGCAGCTCGTTGAGCTCAACAGCCTGGTCTTTAGTACGCGGAAAGCCATCGAGTACGAATCCGCGCAACCGAGCATCGGGTTGGGCAAGCCGTTCGGCGATAACCCCATTGATAACCGAATCCGGCACGAGCTCACCGCGGTCCATGAAGGACTTCGCCCGCTGACCAAACGGCGAGCCGGCCGCAACCGCCGCCCGAAGCATATCACCAGTAGAGATGTGGGGAATCGCGTAACGATGGGAAACCCGGACGCACTGCGTTCCCTTCCCTGCCCCTTGTCGACCGACCAATACGAGTCGGAGAGGGTGACCAGAGGGCATTTACTTCAAGAATCCCTTGTAGTTACGCATGGTGAGCTGTGAGTTGATCTGCTTCACGGTTTCCAACGCGACGATGACCGAGATCAGGATCGTGGTGCCAGCATACGGGAAGGAGGTGATATGCCAAGCCGACAGAAGAATCGAAGGGATCACGGCGATGGCCGCGAGAAACAGCGCTCCCGGAAGCGTAATCCTGTTGAGGATCCGAGACAGATACTGCTGGGTCGCCTGCCCTGGACGGACCCCAGGGATGTACCCATTCTGCTTACGGATAATCTCTGCCTGCTGATAGGGGTCGAACGCCACCGTCACATAGAAGAATGTGAATACGATGATCAGCAGACCGTAGGTGATGATGTAAAACCCACTGGTGGCATTCAACAGATGGTTGTTGACAAAGGTACGAAAGCTATCCCAGGGGATGACATTGGACAACAACACCGGGAAATACAGAATCGATGATGCGAAGATAATCGGAATGACGCCGGCCTGATTGACCTTCAGTGGGATGTAGGAGTTCCCACCCTCGTACATCCTCCTCCCTACGACTCGGCGCGCGAACACCACCGGGATCCGTCGCTGCCCCTGCTCGACGAAGACGATGGCCACTAACAGCAAGAGGACGACGAGTACGATCACGGTGAACTTCACAGCGCCCGCCTGATCAAGGATCAACCTGCCGCCGGAGGGGATGATGCTCACAACGTTGGCGAAGATCAAGATCGACATTCCCTGCCCAACACCACGCTCGGTGATGGACTCAGCCATCCACATCACGAGTGCCGTGCCCGCGGTCAAGGTCAAGATAATAAAGAGCACCCGGGGAATCGTGAAATCCGGGATGAGGTCAAGTGACTTCTGGTTGGCCAAGAGGATGCCAAGTCCACTGTGGAAAACAAAGGCGAGACCCGTAGCCTGCAACACCGCTAGGCCAATCGTGAGATACCTAGTAGTCTGCGTGATCTTGCGCTCACCAGCCGAACCCTGATCCCTCCACTCGGTGAGCTTGGGAATGACACCGGTAAGGAGTTGGATGATGATCGACGATGTGATGTAGGGCATGATCCCAAGCCCAAAAAGGGCTGCTCTCGACAGCGCACCACCGGAAAACAGATCGAGGAACCCGAAGATTCCAGCACCTTGGGACTGGGTCACGAGCTGATGGATGGCCGAGTAGCTCACACCCGGCACTGGGATATTAGACCCCAGTTGGTAGATTCCGACGATGAATAGCGTGAAAAGGACCTTATTCCTAAGGTCCTTAACACGAAAAATATTAACAAAATTCTGCAGCATCAGACTCTACAACGCTCCTGGTTCACTACCGGTTCATCAGAGCATTGCCCAGCGATGGGCGCCGACCGGACTTGTACGGCAACGGCAGCTCAGCAACAGAACCACCAGCTGATTCTATCAGCTCCCGCGCAGTCTTCGAGAATCCGTGCGCCGAAACCTGTAACGGGCTGGTCAGGGCACCCCGGGCGCAGACCTTCACCAGGGCACCTTTACGGATGACCCCTGCTTCTTGGAGTGACTCCGGCGAGATGACCGTCAAACCACGTTCGGCCAGCATGGCCAGCTGATCAAGATTCACAACGGTATACGAGATACGAAACGGATTATCGAACCCTCGCAGCTTCGGAATCCGCTGTGTCAACGGCAGCTGACCACCCTCAAAGCCCACGGGGATCGTATCCCTGGCACCCTGTCCCTTGGTACCGCGACCAGCAGTCTTGCCACCTTTTCCTCCGATGCCGCGGCCGACACGACGCTTGCGAGTCTTTGCGCCTTCGTTCGGTGCAAGATCATGCAGATAAATCATTTCATCTCCTCCACAACGACAAGATGTGCCACGTTGCGCAACATGCCACGAATCTCTGGACGATCTGGGAGTACGTGTTCTCTCCCGATGCGACCAAGCCCAAGTGCTCGCAGCGTACCGCGGTGCACTGGTTTGGAACCGATCAACGAACGTACTTGGCGTACCTTGATCTGGGCTGAGGCGCCAGCTTTGTTGGCTCCAGTTTGCTTAACCATGTGTACTCTCCTGCTGTCGCTTTCGCTCCTCAAATGAGGCGAGCATGCCCTTTGGAGCAATCTGATCTGGGTACTTACCACGCGCCTTCGCAACCTGATCAGGACTCAAAAGATGAGCCAAGCCATCCATCGTGGCGTGGGCAACGTTGATACCGTTCGACGAACCGAGCGACTTCGCGAGCACATCGGTAATCCCCGCCATCTCGAGAATAGCTCGTGCAGCACCCCCGGCGATGACGCCGGTACCTGGTGCGGCTGGCTTGAGCAACACGCGACCAGCACCGGCGCGTCCAATAATGGGATGTGGGATCGTGCTCCCAGCCAACGGGACAGAGATCAACTTACGTCGAGCCTCCTCGGTACCCTTCTGGACGGCGATACTGGCCTCTTTGGCCTTACCGTAGCCGATGCCAACCCGACCATTCCCATCGCCTACCACCATCAACGCGGTGAAGGAGAACCTCCGTCCACCCTTGACTACCTTGGATACGCGATTAACTTTGATCGTTCGGTCTTCGTATTGACTCTCAGCCATCTAAAACTCCAATCCCGCTTCCCGGGCTGCCTCTGCAAGCGCAGCGACCCGGCCATGATACTGAAAGCCACCCCGATCAAAGACAACCTTGGTAACCCCATGCGCCTTCGCGCGCTCTGCGATCACCTCACCCACCTTTTTCGCAGCCTCGCAGTTGCTGGTAGACCCACTCACCAGGGCTGCCTCGAGTGTTGACGCGGCGACGAGCGTTGCTCCGCGACTATCGTCGATCAGCTGCGCAAACATGTGCTTGTTGGAGCGATACACCGCAAGTCTTGGCCTCTCGGGAGATCCAACGACCTTCCCACGGACCCGCTGATGCCGTCTCTTTTGTCGACTATACGACTGGCTCACTGACATCGCTACCTACTTCCCGGCCTTTCCAACCTTGCGTACGACCTTTTCACCCTCGTAACGAACACCCTTGCCCTTGTACGGCTCCGGCTTCCTAATCTTGCGGATGTTGGCGGCGACCTGACCAACGAGCTCCTTGTCAACCCCTTGGACGACCAACCTGGTCGGAACCGGCGCTTCGAACCCGATCCCCTCTGGCGCCTTGACAATTACTGGATGCGAGAACCCAAGCGCCAACTCCACCTCACTCGGAGAACGAAGCTGGGCTCGGTAGCCAACACCAACGATCTCAAGCTGCTTGCGATAGCCCTCACTGACGCCGACGACCATGTTCTGAACCAACGTCCTCGACAAGCCATGCATCGCACGCGCTTGCCGAGTGTCATCGATCCGGCTTACCGTGACAACACGATCATCCAGCGAAACCGTCACCATCGGAGGCATCTCCCGCTGGAGCGTACCCTTTGGACCCTGAACCTTCACAGTACGTCCATCGACGGTGACATTGACGCCGTCTGGCAGGACTATGGGCTGCTTACCTATGCGTGACACTTAATCAGACTCCTCTACCAAACATGACAGATGACCTCGCCGCCGACGCCCGCCTTGCGAGCATCACGATCGGTCATCAGACCGTGCGATGTCGAAAGCACCGCAACCCCCATACCACCAAAGACCCGCTGGATAGACGCGGCCTGGGTATAGACACGAAGGCCGGGCTTGGAGATCCTTTGGATTCCGTTGATCGCGCACTCTCGATTACGCGACCCTACGTAACGCAGTTGAATCTCAAGAACCGTCCCTGGCCCTGACGTAGCTGGCGCCACCGAATAGCCCTCGATGTAGCCCTCCTCCTTGAGGATGCGAGCGAGCTCAGTTTTAATTTTTGAACCGGGCATCCGCACCACCTCGTGTCGTACACGGGACGCGTTGCGGATCCGCGTGAGCATATCCGCAATCGGATCAGTCATACTCATCGCTTACCTCCTACCAACTGGCCTTCGAGACACCGGGAAGCTCGCCAAGATGCGCCATCTCCCTGAGGCAAATTCTGCAGAGCCCAAACTTCCTGAACACTGCGTGTGGACGACCACAGCGCTGGCAGCGCGTGTAGGCCCGTACCCGATACTTGGGGCGACGATTCGACTTCGCAATCAATGCCTTGGTGGCCATTTACAAACCTTCCTTCCGGAATGGAAACCCAAAAGCAAGCAACAACGCCCGACCCTGGGCATCAGAGAGTGCCGTAGTGACGATGGTGATATCCATACCGCGCGTGGTATCGATCTTGTCGTAGTCGATTTCAGGGAAGATCAGCTGTTCATTCACACCGAACGAATAGTTACCATGGCCATCAAACGAACGCGGGTTCAGGCCCCGAAAGTCACGGATTCGGGGGATAGCGATGGCAACTAGCCGATCAAAGAACTCCCACATACGGTCACCACGCAGGGTCACCATAGCCCCAATCGGCATTCCCTCTCGCAGTTTGAACGCAGCGATCGACTTTCGGGCACGCCGGGTGGCTGGCTTTTGACCAGTAATCGCCTCAAGATCCCGAATCGCGCCCTCCAGCAGAGACTGCTGTTGCGTTGCGCGACCGACACCCATGTTGACCACGATCTTGTCGAGCGTAGGAACCTGATGAATATTCTTCACCCCGAGCTCCCCGAACAACTGGGCCTTCACTTCGGTATCGTAGCGTAGCTTGAGACGCGGCCGCTCAGTCATTGTTGTACTCATAGCGCACCTCTACATTTACGACAAACGCGAACCCGCTTGCCAAACTCATCAACATCCATCGCGATACGAGTCGGTCCACACGTCGAGCACACCACCGCGACGTTGGACGCGTCGATAGGGAGTGACTTCTCGATGATGCCACCCGGCGTTGTCGCATCTCTGGCCTTGGTGTGTCGCTTCACGACATGCACACCCTCAACCAAGACCTTGCCCTGAGTTGGGAAAGCTTTGAGAATCTGACCCTCAGACCCCTTGTCTTTTCCAGCAAGGACCCTGACGCGGTCTCCACTTTTGAGACGCATCACAACACCTCCGGCGCCAACGAGACGATGCGCATAAACCGCTTGTCACGAAGCTCACGACCGACCGGCCCAAAGATACGCGTACCTCGGGGCTGCATCTGATCGTTGATCAAGACAGCCGCGTTATCGTCGAAACGGATATAGCTGCCATCGGGGCGACGAGACTCCTTCCGAGTCCGCACCACGACACACTTCACAACGTCACCGCGCTTAACACCCGCACCCGGCAGGGCTTCCTTGACGGTGGCGATAAAAACGTCGCCGATACCGGCGTAGCGCCGGCGGCTACCACCGAGGACACGGATGCAGAGTACCTCGCGGGCCCCCGAGTTGTCCGCCACTCGAAGACGGCTCTCCTGCTGAATCATCTTGCACGCTCCACTACTCGAACCAATCTCCAACGCTTAAGCTTCGAGATCGGTCGAGTCTCAACAACCTCAACCGTGTCTCCCACATGTGCCTCGTTATTTTGATCATGCACGTACAATCTCTTCGTCTTAGAGATCGTACGCATGTACCGTGGGTGACGCACTCGCTGATTGACCAGGACCACGATGGTCTGATCCATCGACTCAGAGGCGACCACACCCTCGCGAACCTTGCGCTGAGGACGCTCCTCGTGCAACTCGCTCATTAATTTCCTCCCTGAGCGACACGCCGCTCACTCAACACCGTCTCGATACGGGCGATCTCCTTGCGGAGCAGCCCCAATCTCGCGGTGTCCGTCCCTTGGGCCGATGCAATAGCGAACCGCAGCCGGAACAGCTCCTCTTTGGTATCCGCCAACTTCTTGACCAACTCATCATCGAGTAGTTCGCGCAACTCCAGAGCCTTGGTCATCGCGTGCCTCCAATCGCTTCGATGCCTTCTTTGACAACGAACCGCGCCTTAATCGGGAGCTTTTGAATCGCACGTTCCATAGCGGCACGACCCAACTCCTCGTTGACCCCATCCAACTCAAACAGAATCTTGCCAGGGCGAACGACGGCAACCCAGAACTCCGGGTTACCCTTACCAGAACCCATGCGAGTCTCCGCCGGCTTCTTGGTCACCGGCTTGTCCGGAAACACCCGAATCCAAACCTTTCCACCACGACGCACGTGTCGAGTCATGGCAACACGCGCCGCCTCAATCTGGCGTGCCGTGATCCAGCCAGGCTCTAGCGCCTGGATACCGTATCGACCAAAGCTGACTTCGGTGCCTCCTTTGGCCTTGCCGGTCAGACGACCGCGATGGGTTTTACGATGCTTGACCTTACGTGGCATCAACATCGGTTAATCCACCTCCTTCTTGAAGTGAGGGGCCTCGTGTCCGTCGTCCTTGGTTCGACGTTCGATGTCTTCCTCTTCAGCCAGCAACCGCTCGAGCTCCTCGGGAACCACAGGTTCCTCGACGGTGGTAGGAGCGACCGTGGCAATCACCTCTTCCTCAGCCGCCTTGCGCCGGCCACCACCCGCAGTAATGATGCGTCGTGGGCGCTCGGGAGCTACCCGCTGCGTCGGAGCAGCAGCGGTCTGGTACGGCACGACATCGCCGCGGTAGATCCAAACCTTGACCCCCACGCTACCTGAGTTCGTATGCGCCTCTCGCAGCCCGAAGTCAATATCGGCTCGCAGCGTGTGACGCGGTACGCGACCTTCACGGTGTGTCTCACGGCGTGCCATCTCGGACCCACCGAGTCGCCCAGAACACTGAACTGTGACCCCTTTGCCGCCTTCCTTCATCACGATCTGGATGGAGCGCTTCATGGCACGACGGAAGCTAACCCTGCGAGCGATTTGGTCAGCAATGCTCTGCGCCACCAACGTGGCATCAAGCTCCGGGTTGCGCACCTCTTCGACATTGAGCTGTACTCGCGGATAACCTGTGAGCTTCTCGAGCGCCTTGCGCAATCGATCGACCTCGGAACCCTTCTTCCCAATGACAATGCCTGGACGCGCTGTATGAATATCAACCTTGAGTCGATCACGGGTGCGTTCGATATCGATCCGCGACACGGCAGCCGTGGCGAGCTCCCGCTGAAGCCAAGACCGAATCTTATGATCCTGTATGACCCACTTCTGGTAGTCCTTGTCAGCGTACCAACGAGACTTCCAGTCCGTCGTAATACCAAGACGAAACCCGTAAGGATGTACCTTCTGACCCACTATGAGTCCTCCTGCCCTTCATCCGCCCCGGCATCTTCTGTCGATGCTTCCTCGACGCTCGCAGCTTTGCCAGAACTCTCATCGTCGGGGGCCACCTCAGCTTGACCGGTAGCATCGCTTACATCCTCGGCGACCTCACCCTCGACAACATCACTTTCTCCAACATTGTCCTCAGCCAGGCTGCCTTCTATGATATTGGTCTCAACTGCACTGGTCTCAACTGCACTGGTCTCACCTGCACTGGTCTCAACTGCACTGGCCTCGATCCCAGCGTCAACCGCTGGAGCCTCGGTTGATACGACTGCACCCATGTCGTCGGATGGCAGCACTTCATCCGGTTGAACGACCTCGTCCGTCGGAGGGAGCGATCGCTGATTAACGCGTGGCCCACCGGCTCGCGATGAGGCGACACGCTGGCTCCGCCGAGCACTCTGTCGCCCTGAGCTCTTCGCAGCCGCTACCCGACGCATCTCAAGTGGCATCTCCTCGACGACAATCGTGATGTGGCAGCTGCGCTTGCGAATGCGAGTCGCGCGCCCTCGAGCGCGCGGTCGGAACCGCTTAATCGTAGGACCTTCGTCGGCAAAGGCCTGAGCGACGAAGACCTCGTCAGCTCCGAGACCGTAACGAACGGTCGCATTAGCTACGGCTGAAGCCAGTAGCTTGCCAACAACTTCACTGGCCTCACGATTCACCAAAGACAGTGTCCGAATAGCCTCGACCGCCGACTTGCCTCGAATGAGGTCAAGTACCTGGCGAGCCTTTGTAGGACTCATACGGAAATACCGCAATACGGCTCGAGCCTGGTTGGCCTGCATGGTCTGTGTCACTATCTTCTCCTCGCCGTCTTTTCTTGTCCAGCGTGGTAGCGGAACGTTCTGGTAGGCGCGAACTCTCCAAGTTTGTGCCCAACCATCGACTCGGTGAGGTAGACGGGGACATGCTTGCGTCCATCATGGACCGCAATGGTGTGACCGACCATGTCTGGGATAATGGTAGACCGACGTGACCAGGTCTTGATGACCCGCTTCTCGTTCTTCTCATTGAGATCATCTACCTTCTTGAGGAGATGATCATCGACAAAGGGACCCTTTTTCAGACTTCTGGGCATCGTTTATCTCCTGGCTCCACGACCGCGACGTCGTCGAATAATAAGTTGATCGGAATCACGGTGGGCGCGACGAGTACGTCCTTCAGGCTTGCCCCACGGCGAGACCGGGTGTCGGCCTCCCGAGGTCTTGCCTTCTCCACCACCCAACGGGTGATCGACCGGGTTCATGGCGACACCACGTGTCTGTGGTCGCACGCCCTTCCAGCGATTGCGCCCGGCCTTACCAACCGAGAGGAGCTCGAACTCAGCATTCCCGACCTCACCAATGGTGGCCCGGGCATCTGCCGGGACACGGCGCATCTCAGTAGACGGCAGTCGCAGTGTGGCGTACACTTCATCTCGACCAACGAGTTGGACGCTCATACCGGCAGAGCGCGCAATCTTGCCACCCTGTCCTGGCCGGAGCTCAACATTGTGCACCACCGAACCGACCGGAATGGCCCGCAACGGGAGGGCATTGCCAACCGTGATGTCGGCACCCACCCCCGATTGCACCTTGTCACCAACCTTCAACCCTCGAGGAGCAAGAATGTAGCGCTTTTCACCATCGTGATAATGCAAGAGTGCGATTCGAGCATTACGGTTCGGATCATACTCGATCGCTGCCACGGTAGCCGGGACACCGTCTTTGGTGCGCTTAAAGTCGATGATGCGGTACTGCTGCTTGTGGCCGCCCCCACGGTGGCGCGCGGTCTTGCGTCCCTTGGAGTTACGCCCACCAGTGCTCGACTTCGGTTCGAGCAGTGACTTCTCTGGAGCCTTCTTCGTCAGCTCGTCGAACGTGGAGACAGACTGAAAACGTCGTCCCGCGCTCGTCGGCTTGCGTCTACGGATCGCCATTACCTACCTACCTCTGCAACAATTCGATTGCGAAACCCTCGCGAAGGGTCACGTACGCAATCTTGGTATCCGGACGAAAGCTGATTTTCCCAGTGCGACGATTACGGGTCGACTTACCCTTACGGTTCAAGGTGTTGACCTTGGCAACCTTCACCTCGAAGAGCTGCTCAACAGCCTTACGGACGTCGATCTTGGTGGCATCGGTGTCCACCTCAAAGGTATAGACACCCGCATCCATCAGCTGATAACTCTTCTCCGACACAAGTGGACGGCGAAGGATCTGATAGCGATCTCCAGCGTGCATAACCGCTACTCACCCTCTCTCTGGCTCAAACGTGCCACGGTGGCCGTCAACGCGGCCTCCGTGAAGAACACCACGTCACTCGTCAACACCGTACGTGTCAGCAACGATGCCGGTGTCGTAATCATGAAATCCGGAAGATTGCGGAAGCTCCGAACAATCGAGGACTCACCTGGAAGCACCACGAGGGCTATACCTTTGCCATCAAGACCCGCACCTCGCACGATGTTCACGGCGGCCTTCGTCGACGGCGACGCTAGGTCACCGCGAAGGACGAATATGGCTTCCCCTTGGGCTCGATCACTGAGCGCCTGCCGTAACGCCGCGCGTACCATCTTCTTGGGTGTCGCCTGCGCATAGCTGCGCGGCCTTGGTCCATGGACGATACCACCACCAGTGAACTGCGGCGCCCGCGTCGATCCTTGACGGGCGTTACCGGTTCCCTTTTGACGGAACGGCTTGGCGCCGCCGCCCGAGACCTCTGCGCGCGTCTTAGTAGAGTGAGTACCCCGCCGACGATTTGCCTCCTCGGCTACAACTACTTGGTGGAGGAGACCAACATTAGCGGACACTCCAAAAACATCACCGACGAGTTCAATTTCACCCTCGAGAACACCGGAAACATTGACAACCTTGGCTTGCAACGTCATGCTCGTTTCCCACCCTTCACTGTGTCCCGGATAACGACCATGCCGCCCCTCGGTCCTGGAACCGCCCCTTTGATCAAGAGCAATTGGCGATCGGGCTCTGATCGCACGACCTCGAGATTCATAATGGTGGTTCGCTCACTACCGTATTGACCGGCCATCCGCGTACCCTTGAACACGCGCGCTGGCGTCGCACAGGCACCGATGGAGCCGGGTGCCCTGTGCTTCTTATGGTTACCGTGGCTTCCACCTTGACCCTTGAAGTTGTGTCGCTTCATTCCACCCGAGAACCCATGTCCCCTGCTGGTGGCCACCACATCAACTCTGTCGCCGCTATTGATAGCGGACGCGTCGATAGCCGCACCAACGGCCAGCTCTTGAGAACCCTCAAGGCGAAACTCCATGATTTTGCGACCTGGCTCAACACCCCTGGTGGTGAACTGACCTAGCACCGGCTTCGTCAGCCGCGACGGCTGCACTACGCCGACGGCAACCTGAACCGCCTCATACCCATCGCGATCCAGCGTCTTGTGCCGTAGGACCCGTGCGGGTAGCACGCGAATTACCGTGACCGGAACGACATGATCGTTATCGACCCAGACTTGGGTCATGCCGACTTTCTCGCCAACCACTGTTTTACTAGCCATGAAATCCTTCAATCTTTGCAACGGCACATACGGATACAACCGCATCGGTGCCACGGTGTCACGAATGCCGGAGGGTCCCGCGAAGGCACAACCGGACAAGAAACGACCTAATAATACTAATCACACCTCGATGCCCACCAGGCACCCGAGTTAGGCCTTTTTACACGTTCTGGATTTTGATCTCGATATCGACACCCGCAGGCAACTCGAGGCGCTTCAACGCGTCTACGGTCTTTGCCGAGTGATCAACGATATCGAGCAGCCGCTTGTGAATCCGCATCTCAAAATGCTCTCGAGAATCCTTGTACTTGTGCGGTGAGCGGATCACCGTATACCGATGGATATCGGTCGGCAGTGGCACTGGCCCAACGACCTTACCCTGTGTCCGTGTTACCGTATCAACAATTCTCTGTGTCGAGGCTTCGAGGATTTCATGGTCGAAACCCTTGATCCTGATCCTGATTCGCTGCTTGTCAGTCATTTCGCTCCGTATCTCGGCCGGATCCGGTCCGGCAACCGCCAAAACACAGGGAATGGCCCGGAGCTGCCTCCGGGCCATTCACCGCTTAACTACTTGATGATCTTCACGACGCGACCAGCGCCAACGGTTCGACCACCCTCACGGATAGCGAAACGGAGACCCTCGTCCATCGCAATCGGCTTGCCTAGCTCGACCTTGATGCTGATGTTGTCACCAGGCATCGCCATCTCAGTTCCTTCAGGCAACATGATGCTACCAGTGACGTCCGTGGTCCTGAAGTAGAACTGAGGACGATAATGGTTAAAGAACGGCTTGTGACGACCGCCCTCTTCCTTTGAGAGCACATAGACATTGGCCTCAAACTCGGTATGCGGTGTAATGCTACCGGGCTTGCAGACTACCTGACCACGCTCAACATCGGTACGCTTGACGCCACGCAACAGGACACCAACGTTGTCTCCTGCCATGCCTTCTCCAAGCTCCTTGTTGAACATCTCGACGCCGGTAACAACGGTCTTTTGCGTCGGTCGCAAACCAACGATCTCCACCTCTTCGGATACCTTGACCTTGCCGGCCTCGACCTTGCCGGTGACAACGGTGCCACGACCAGGAATGGTTAACACGTCCTCAATAGGCATCAGGAATGGGCGATCGAGTGGTCGCTCAGGCTCTGGGATGTAATCGTCGGCCGCAGCCATCAGCTCGAGGATCTTCTCCTCCCACTCCTTGTCGCCCTCGAGTGCCTTCAGGGCCGAAACACGAACGATAGGAGTATCGTCACCTGGGAACTCATACTCGTTCAGCAACTCTCGGACCTCAAGCTCGACGAGGTCGAGCAGCTCCTCATCATCGACCATGTCCGCCTTATTAAGCGCCACGACAATGTAGGGGACACCAACCTGACGGGCAAGCAGAACGTGCTCACGAGTCTGGGGCATTGGACCATCCGTTGCCGCGACGACCAAGATCGCACCATCAACCTGGGCGGCACCGGTGATCATATTCTTGATGTAGTCAGCGTGTCCAGGCATATCGACGTGGGCATAATGCCGCTTATCGGTCTCGTACTCAACATGCGAGATGGCGATGGTGATGCCACGAGCCTTCTCTTCCGGGGCCTTATCGATCTGATCGAAAGGCTTAAACTTCACATTTGGATTACTCTCAGACAATACCTTGGTAATCGCTGCCGTCAACGTCGTCTTACCATGGTCAATATGACCCATGGTTCCGATGTTCAAGTGAGGCTTACTTCGCTCGAACTTCTGCTTTGCCATCTTCTCCTGCTCCGTTGCTACTCACTGCGCCCACACGGCGCAACCTTGACCCATTACAGAACTACGTAGTCTACTCGCCTCGGACCTTGCGGACGATCTCCGCCGCAATCGAATCCGGGACTTCTTGATACGCGTGGAACTGCATGGTATACGTCGCCCGACCTTGCGTCTTAGAACGCAAGTCGGTAGCGTAACCAAACATCTCCGACAATGGAACCAGGGCGCGAATAACTTGGTTATTCCCAACCTGATCCATGCCCTCGACCCGGCCACGCCGAGACGAGAGATCTCCGATGACGTCCCCCATGTAATCATCAGGGGTCACCACCTCAACCGCCATGATCGGCTCGAGCAGCACCGGATTTGCAGCCCGCACCGCCTTCTTTACCGCCATGGAACCCGCAATACGAAACGCCATCTCAGAGGAGTCAACGTCGTGATAGGAGCCAAACACCAAGGTGACCCGCAGATCCTCCACTGGATATCCGGCGAGCACTCCCGACGAGAGCGCCTCCTGAATACCCGCGTCCACTGAGGGGATGTATTCCTTGGGGATGACGCCACCAGTAATCTTATCGACAAACTCATAACCGCTTCCGGCACCGAGTGGCTCGACGTTGATGACAACGTGGCCATACTGACCACGTCCACCCGTCTGGCGAACGTAGCGCTCCTCGATGCGCTCTACTGGCTTTCGAATCGTCTCGCGGTAGGCAACCTGCGGCTTACCCACGTTGGCATCCACCTTGAACTCGCGTAGCATGCGATCAACGAGGACTTCAAGGTGCAGTTCACCCATGCCAGAGATGACCGTCTGCCCAGTCTCCTGGTCAGAACGCACCCGAAACGTCGGGTCTTCTTCGGCAAGAGCGAACAACGCCCGACTCATCTTCTCCTGGTCAGCCTTAGTCTTTGGCTCGACGGCCACATGAATCACCGGATCCGGGAACTCTAGGCTTTCAAGGATGATTGGCTTTGCCGGATCGCAGAGGGTATCCCCCGTCGTCGTATTTTTAAACCCAACCGCGGCTACGATGTCGCCGGCAGCCACCGAATCGATATCCTCCCGGTGATTGGCGTGCATGAGCAGGATGCGACCAAGTCGTTCTTTCTTGTCCTTGGTCGAGTTCAAGACCGTCGCCCCTTTTTCAAGGGTCCCGGAGTAGACCCGGAAATAGGTCAGCTTCCCAACAAAGGGGTCAGTCATGATCTTGAACGCCAAGGCTGAGAACGGCGCGTCGTCAGACGGCTCTCGCTCAATTTCCTCGGCTCCCGAAAGACTGGTCCCAATTGCTGGCTTGATGTCAACCGGCGATGGGAGAAAGTCAACCACGGCATCAAGCAATGGCTGTACACCCTTGTTCTTAAAGGCTGACCCACACAGGACCGGCACCAGCGAGTTGGCGATGGTTGCCTTGCGAATCGCACCTTGGAGAAACTCAGGCGATATCTCCAGATCCTGGATATAGAGCTCCATCAGGTCATCATCGAAATTACTTAGCACATCGATGAGCTCTCGGTGGGCATCCTCTGCAGCGCTAAGTAAATTGTCCGGGATGGCTTCAGTGTGGAACTTATCGCCCATGCCCTCATCCCAGATAATGGCCTCCATGCGAAGCAGGTCAATGACACCCAGAAAGTCACTCTCCGAACCAATCGGGAGCTGAATCACCAAAGGATTGGCATCGAGCCGATCCTTGATCATCGCGACGCAACGCTCGAAGTTCGCTCCAACGCGATCCATCTTATTGATGAAACAGATCCGCGGAACCGAATACTTGTTGCCCTGGCGCCACACCGTCTCGGATTGGGGCTCCACGCCAGCAACCGCATCGAAAACAGCGACGGCACCGTCCAACACTCGAAGCGAACGCTCGACCTCCACCGTGAAATCGACGTGTCCCGGCGTATCGATGATGTTGACTCGATGGTCCTTCCAGAACGCGGTGGTTGCAGCAGAGGTAATGGTGATACCACGTTCCTGCTCTTGAGGCATCCAGTCCATCGTCGCGGCCCCTTCATGGACCTCACCGATTTTGTAGTTCTTGCCCGTATAGTAGAGAATCCGTTCGGTGGTGGTCGTCTTGCCCGCATCAATGTGGGCCATAATACCGATATTGCGAATTCGCTCGAGAGGGATCTCTCGCTTGGTAACCATTTACTCCTTCTCCTCTACATCCACGATCTCAATGAGAGAACGGAGACGCCCGTAGCAGTCTTTCCAGAACCATGTAATTGGGATCGACTGTCAAACTACAACTAACCAAATCGACCACATATCATGGCCGGATCTCATCTCAGAAACGGCGGCCCGAATGCGCAGACACTCACTCAATCCGAGCTGACTATTCAAACGACCAGTCTAAGTCATCACCACTGACAACGGATTGCAGTTTGACACTGGCTTGTCCTTGCCTGCTGACACTGACCTGTCCTTGCCTGGCAATCGCGACTACCAACCCACTGACTAGTCCGCGCCGACCACCCTACACGGACGCTCTTCGAACCACCCGGCAGATGACCCCGTACTCTCTGTGATTACTACTTCACTATCTGCATTCCACACCTACCAGCGGTAATGCATGAATGCCCGGTTTGACTCCGCCATCTTATGAGTATCATCGCGACGCTTCACCGAGGCACCAACGCCATTGGAGGCATCCAAGATCTCATTCGCCAACCGCTCAACCATGGTCTTTTCCCGGCGGCCCTTGGCGTTGGTGACAATCCACCGAATCGCAACTGAGTTAGCCCGCCGAGGCTTAACCAAAACCGGAACCTGATACGTAGTGCCGCCAACCCGTCGCGAGCGCACCTCAGTATCGGGGCGAGTATTGTCCACCGCACGCTTCAACACTGCGACTGGATCGCTACCGACCTTCTCAGCGACGATGTCGAGCGCGCGATAGACAATGTGCTCCGCAACCGACTTCTTGCCACTGACGAGAACCTTGTTCACGAACTGTGCGACAAGGACTGAGTGATAGATCGGGTCTGCCGGGATAAACCTTGGCTGAATGGGTCCCTTCCTGGGCATAACGCTACTTCTCCCTCTTCGCACCGTACCGGCTACGAGCCTGCTTACGATTCTTTACTCCAGCCGAATCAAGCGATCCTCGGACGATCTTGTAACGAACACCGGGAAGATCCTTCACGCGCCCACCCCTCACGAGCACGATAGAGTGCTCTTGAAGATTATGACCGATCCCTGGGATATACGCCGTTACCTCAACACCGGACGTAAGGCGCACGCGTGCTACCTTACGCAGCGCCGAGTTCGGCTTCTTCGGAGTCGCAGTGTAAACCCGCGTACATACGCCTCGTCGTTGTGGGGATCCCTTCAACGCTGGTGTCTTGGTCTTCGTCCGCTTGGACTCGCGACCTTTCCTAACTAACTGTGAAATGGTAGGCAAGACGTTCCTCTCGTCAATTACATTCTGGTTTAGCCAACACACAGAGCAGCCCGGAGCCACTCCTGGCCCAACGGGACAGTCTAACGGTCATTATGCTTGAACTAGCCTTCCTCAATGAGATCCTCGGGACCAGCCTCTGGTTCATCCCCGGAACTCCAGAAGGCGAGTTTGCGATGGAACGGAGCCTTCACCTCGACCGAACGATACTCCTTCACGCCAGAACCAGCCGGAATCAGCTTCCCAAGGATAATGTTCTCCTTGAGACCGAGCAACGGGTCTGATTTCCCTTCGATCGCGGCCTCGGTGAGCACTCGAGTGGTCTCCTGGAATGAGGCTGCGCTAAGCCACGACTCGGTAGCAAGCGAAGCCTTTGTAATCCCCATCAACTCAGGCCTGCCTTCGGCTGGCCTCTGGCCTTGTGCAAACAGTGCTCGGTTCACCTCAGCATAGATCTGGGACTCGACACGCTCGCCCGGCAGGAATTCCGAATCTCCAGGCTCCGCAACCAAGACCCGACGGAGCATCTGACGCACGATGAGCTCGATGTGCTTATCGTGGATTGGCACGCCCTGGTCACGATAGACCTTCTGGACCTCTTCAACCAGATACTGCTGAGTCTCGCGGATGCCTTTGATTTCGAGCACCTGCTTTGGATCGTTAGGACCATCGACCAGTGGATCGCCAGCCGCCACCTCTTGTCCATCCTGGACGTTGAGATGCACTCGGGTCGGCAAAAGATACGTCTCCTCGGTACCGTCATCGTGCACAACACTGACTCGTTGGCCGTTCTCCTCATCCACGAGTCGGACAACACCGGCTCCATGGGTCAGAATGGCAGCACCTCTCGGCGTCCGCGCCTCGAAGAGTTCAACGACACGAGGTAGTCCATGGGTGATGTCCGAACCGGCAATACCACCCTGGTGGAACGTACGCATCGTCAGCTGAGTTCCAGGCTCTCCAATGGATTGCGCAGCAACAACGCCAACCGCCTCACCCAGTTCGATGAGACCAGTCCCGCCAAGGGACTTGCCGTAACACATCGCACAGACACCGTGTGCAGTTTCGCAGGTCAAGGCCGAACGAACCCGGATCTGATTGACCCCCGGATCCTCAGCGATAGCGGTCACCAAGGCATCGGTGAGCAAGGTTCCGCGCCCCAGCTCTGTACCATCGGCCAAGCTGACGGCATCGGCTAACACGCGCCCAAATGCACGACTCTCAATATAGAAGCGCTGTCCCGCCTCGTCCAATCGGATGTCTTCGAGCCAAATCCCTCGATTCGTGCCACAATCGATCTCTCGGACGATCATCTCCTGGGCAACGTCGACAAGGCGGCGCGTGAGATACCCTGAGTCAGCTGTCCGCAACGCAGTATCAGCAAGACCCTTGCGTGCTCCGTGGGTTGAGAGGAAATACTCGAGTACCTGGAGTCCTTCACGGAACGAAGACTTGATAGGCCGAGGGATCATCTCACCACGTGGGTTGGCTACCAAACCTTTGATACCCGAGATCTGGCGGATCTGTTGCGGGTTGCCTCGAGCACCAGACTCGATCATCATGCCCAACGGGTTCACAATATCGGCCGCAAGCATTTCGTCGATCGCGTGACCGATCTCAGCAGTGGCTGAGGTCCAGATCTCGATCTCCTTCTGCTTGCGCTCGTCGTCGGTGATGATGCCCCGCTTGAACTGCGCCTCAGCCTTTTCGGCCTCGCGCTCGTAGCGGTTCAGAATCTCTGCCTTGGCAATCGGCGTCTTCACGTCGTCAATGGAGATGGTCAAACCCGACTGGCTGGCGAACCGGAATCCAAGATCCTTGATGGCATCAAGCGTGACCTGCACCGTACTGCGGTCGTAACCATTGGCCACCTCTTCAACGATCGCCCCAATAGGTAGATTCTTCTTGCCGATGATCTCATTGACAAACCGGAAATCCTCAGGTAGCGCCTCGTTGAAAATCACACGTCCAGCCGTCGTGCGCAGCTCCTCCACTACGCCATCCGATCCAAGACGTCGCAGGCGAATTGGGGCATGCAGACCCAGTTCACCAGTGTCGAGGGCTCGACGCACTTCATAATTGTGTCGGAACACTTTACCCGCACCGATCTCATCCTCTCGGATGATGGTCAGATAAAACAAACCGAACACCATGTCCAAGCTCGGCACGGTAATCGGTCGCCCTGTCGCGGGCGAGATGATGTTGTTCGCCGAGAGCATCAAGACTCTAGCCTCAGCCTGTGCCTCCGGCGACAGTGGCAGGTGAACTGCCATCTGGTCACCATCGAAGTCGGCGTTGAAAGCCGTCGTTACCAACGGGTGGATCTGGATCGCCTTGCCCTCGACCAAGACCGGCTCGAATGCCTGGATGCCGAGCCTATGCAGCGTCGGTGCGCGGTTCAAGAGAACTGGGTGCTCCCGGATGACCCCATCGAGTACCTCCCACACCTGAGGACGCCGTCGCTCGACCATGCGCTTGGCAGATTTAATATTCTGGGCAAAATCAAGTTCAACCAACCGACGCATCACGAACGGCTTGAACAGTTCAAGCGCCATGAGCTTGGGGAGACCGCACTGGTGCAACTTGAGCGTTGGGCCGCCCACGATGACCGAACGACCGGAGTAGTCCACGCGCTTACCGAGAAGGTTCTGACGGAATCGGCCTTGCTTTCCCTTGAGCATATCCGAAAGACTCTTGAGTGGACGGTTACCGGGTCCAACAACGGGACGACCACGCCGTCCATTGTCAAACAGCGCGTCAACCGCCTCCTGGAGCATGCGCTTCTCGTTGTTGACGATGATCTCTGGTGCCCCAAGATCCAACAACCGCTTGAGGCGGTTGTTGCGGTTAATGACGCGACGATAGAGGTCGTTCAGGTCGGAGGTGGCAAAACGGCCACCATCGAGCTGAACCATCGGCCGCAAATCCGGGGGTATGACAGGTACGACGGAGAGAATCATCGCCATCGGGTCATTAATTCGCCGACCATCCTCGTCACGTCGATTGAAGGCCGACACGATCTTCAAGCGACGAATCGCCTTTTGGCGGCGCTGAGCCGACAGCGGACGCCGGGCATCCGTCGGTTCGATCATTTCACGGAGCTTGACCTGCTCGGCATCGAAATCGATACGGTTGATCAGATCAGCAATTGCCTCGGCACCCATGCCACCCTCAAAGTACTCGGAGTAGCGAGCCCGAAGCTCACGCCAGAGGATCTCGTCCTCGATAATCATCCGAGGATAGAGCTCCCGAAACTCGTCAAAGGCTCGACGCACCAGCTCGATCGATTGGTTCGCACGCTCACGAACGGACTGGATCTCCTTTTCTAGCTGTCGCTGGCGCGCACGTACATCGCTGTCCTTCGCGCCCTCGGCCTCCATGGCCGCGAGCTGCTCCTCGAGTTCCTGGAAGCGATGCTCGATCTCGATATCGCGAGCATCCTCAAGGCCTTTGATCTCCTCGAGCATCTCGGTCTCCAGATTCGGAAGCTCCTGGTGCCGACGATCCTCATCGACCGCGGTGACCAGGTTGGCAGCAAAGTAAATCACCTTCTCGAGCTGCTTAGCCTTGAGCTCTTCTTTGGGGGTAGTACCCATGAGAAGGTAGGCAAGCCAAGACCTGGTGCCACGGAGGTACCAGATGTGCACGACAGGAGCAGCCAACTCGATGTGGCCCATGCGCTCACGACGCACCTTGGCACGAGTGACTTCGACCCCACAACGCTCGCAGACGATACCCTTAAATCGCACCCGCTTGTACTTGCCACAGGCGCATTCCCAATCCTTGGTTGGTCCAAAAATCCGCTCGCAGAATAGGCCGTCACGCTCGGGGCGCAAGGTCCGATAGTTAATCGTCTCCGGCTTCTTTACCTCACCACGTGACCAGTTCTTGATATCATCCGAGGTTGCAAGCCCAATTCTGATCTGATCGAACCGGCTTAAGTCGAGCATCTAAATACCTCTTTCCTGACGTCCATCATCTTCGTAATCAACATTGCGCTCGGGGCGACTGAGATTGATGCCTAGGTCTTCAGATGCCGAGTATGCATCTTCGTCAAGCTCACGTAGTTGCACCCGCTCACCCGTCGGTGAGAGCACATCCACGTTCAAGCACAGCGACTGCATCTCCTTAATCAGCACCTTAAAGCTCTCAGGGATCCCAGGCTCCGGGATGTTCTCTCCCTTGACGATCGACTCGTACACCTTGACGCGACCAGCGACGTCATCTGACTTGATGGTCAAAAGCTCCTGGAGCGCATAGGCAGCTCCATAGGCCTCAAGTGCCCATACCTCCATCTCACCGAAGCGCTGGCCACCAAACTGGGCCTTCCCACCGAGGGGCTGCTGGGTGATCATCGAGTATGGGCCCGTTGAACGCGCGTGGATCTTGTCGTCCACCATGTGGGCCAGCTTGATCATGTACACATAACCCACCATGACCGGATTGTCATAAGGTTCACCGGTGCGACCGTTGTAGAGTTGGGCCTTGCCGTCCTCGCCAACCAAACGATTGCCATCGAATGACTGTGGATTGAGGTTGACGAGGAGCTCCTTGATGGTGGGGAGTCCACCAGCCTCCTCGGTCTCGTCCCAATGGGCACCGTCAAACGACGGGCTCGCTACCCAGGTAGTGGGTATGGCACGCGGCTGTGTCTTATGGCCCTGCACCTGGCCATGACTTGCATCGATGGGCGTCCAACCCCATTTGGCAGCATAACCAAGATGTCCTTCAAGAACCTGACCAACATTCATTCGAGACGGGACACCGAGTGGGTTGAGGATGATATCCAACGGCGTACCGTCTGCCATACGCGGCATATCCTCCAAGGGAAGAATTCGCGAGATGACACCCTTGTTGCCGTGGCGGCCAGCAAGCTTGTCCCCTTCGGAGATTTTGCGGTGCTGCGCAACATAGACACGGACCAGCTGGTTGACACCTGGGGGCAGTTCGGTGGAATCATCTCGGCTAAACACTTTGATGTCAATCACCTTCCCATATTCACCATGGGGAACTCGGAGCGAGGTGTCTCGCACCTCACGCGACTTCTCACCAAAGATCGCACGCAGGAGTCGCTCCTCAGGCGTCAGCTCTGTTTCGCCCTTTGGCGTTACCTTCCCAACCAGGATGTCACCCGGTCCCACCTCGGCACCGATCCTGATAATGCCCCGTTCGTCTAGATCAGCAAGTGCCTCTTCCGATAGGTTCGGGATGTCCCGGGTGATCTCTTCAGCACCAAGCTTGGTGTCACGCGCATCAGTCTCGAACTCCTCGATGTGAATCGAACTCAAGACATCGTCGCGCACCAGACGCTCGGAGATGATGATAGCATCCTCGAAGTTGTACCCTTCCCACGGCATAAATCCAACAAGAAGGTTCTTGCCAAGGCCCAACTCGCCGTTTTGCGTGGAGGGGCCATCGGCCAACAGATCGCCGACCTCAACCCGATCACCCTGATCAACCAAGGGACGCTGGTTCCAACAGGTATTCTGATTCGAGCGCTCAAACTTTACCAACCGATATCGCTTGGTGCCTAACTCCATGCCAGTAGCGTCGGTCTGCCCTCGGTCGTAGGCGACAACGATCGAGTCGCCGGTCACTTCAGTGACTAACCCCGACCCCTTCGCCACCAAAACATCCCCGGCATCGAGACCCGCACGTGCCTCCACGCCGGTCCCGACAAACGGAGCCTCCGGAATCATCAACGGAACTGCCTGCTTCTGCATGTTGGCACCCATCAACGCACGGTTGGCATCATCGTGCTCAACGAACGGAATCAACGAGGTCGATACCGAAACCACCTGGGAGGTCGAGACATCCATCAGATCAACCTCATCAGGGGTTGCCAACTCCACCTCGGAAGTCGAGCCATAAGAGACTTCATTCACCCCTACCTTGACCACCGCACCTTGTGGACCGCGTCGTACCAGGATCTTCGATTCAACGAAGCGTCCTTCAGCATCAAGCCGCGCATTGGCTTGGGCAATGACGAACTCTTCCTCCTCATCCGCCGTGAGGTAGACAATGTCGTCGGTCACCTTACCATCGACCACCTTACGATACGGGGTCTCAATGAAGCCGAACTTGTTGAGTCTCGCGTAGCTCGCAAGCGCTCCGATAAGTCCAATGTTTGGGCCCTCTGGCGTCTCAATCGGGCACATACGGCCATAATGGGACGAGTGGACATCTCGCACCTCAAAGCCCGCCCGCTCACGCGAAAGGCCACCAGGCCCGAGCGCCGAGAGGCGACGCTTGTGGGCAAGGCCAGAGAGCGGATTGTTCTGATCCATAAACTGCGACAACTGGCTGGTTGAGAAGAACTCCTTCACCGCGGCCACCACCGGGCGGATATTGATGAGACTCTGAGGCGTGATCGCCTCAACGTCTTGGGTCGTCATCCGCTCCCGAACAAGGCGCTCGAGCCGGGACAGACCAATCTTGAGTTGATTCTGAATCAGCTCACCAACGCTGCGCACCCGCCGGTTGGAAAAGTGGTCCTGGTCGTCGTAACGGTAACCAAGCTCGCCACTGGCCAAATGCAGCATGTACGACGCCGTCGCCACCACTTCGGCCCGTGAGAGCACACCTGGTGTCTCGTAATCAGTGTCGAGCGGATGTCCAAGTATCTCTTCTAGCCGTGCGATCTCAGGCTTGAGACGCTTATCGATCTTGTAGCGACCGACGCGAGTTAGGTCGTAGCGCCTCGCCTGGAAAAATGCTCCTTCAAGGTACATGCGAGCAGCATCGGCATTCGGCGGCTCACCAGGGCGAACGCGCTTGAACACCTCAAGCAAAGCTTCGTCTTCAGTCTGTGACTGATCCTCCTTTTCCCATTGCGGGATCAAGAAGTCAAAGTGCTGCACCAGCTTCTGGAGATCACCAGGATCCGAGAACCCTACCGCACGCAGCAAGGTAAAAAGACTCAAACGTCGCTTGCGTGCCACCCTCGCCCCGGCCTGAATATCGCGACCAGGCCGAGCCTCCACGTCGAACTCCAGCCACTCACCACGATAGGGGTTGATGGTGGCCGTCACAATGGTCTTTTGATCTCGCCCAGGTTGAAAGAGCACGCCCGGTGAGCGCACCAGCTGCGACACGATCACACGCTCCGTGCCGTTGATCACAAAGGTACCTCGATCGGTCATCAACGGGAAGTCACCCATGAAGACAATCTGTTCTTTAATCTCGTAGGTACTCTTGTTGGAGAACTTTGCCCGCACAAAAATCGGCGCGGCATAGTTCATATCCTTTTCTTTGCACTCCTCCACCGAGTACTTCGGAAAAGGGGCGAGATCTGGGTCGTTGGGATCGTACTCTAGCTCCAGCGAGAGCTGACCTCCGTAGTCCTCAATCGGCGAGATGTCATGAAAAGCCTCAGCCAGACCCTCCTCGAGAAACCAACGGAAGGAATCTGTTTGAATGGCGATAAGATCGGGTAACGGCAGAACTTGGGGAAGTTTCGCGAACGAAAAACGCTGGGGCGAGCGGTTAAGCAAGGTCAAGTACTACTCCTTCGATGAGGTCCTAAAACACAAAAAAACTCACGCAAGCGACAAGGTCGCTCAGATGAGTTTTTCAAGAGCTCAGTTGTGGGCAAGACACTACGACATACAGCATAGATGCCTTTTGGTGTCGCAACGTCGTTTGCGCCTGAAATCCCAGGCGCAAACGACAAGAGCTCGCGAGACCGAACGTTACTTCAGCTCAACAGTCGCGCCAGCGCCTTCGAGCTGCGCCTTCGCCTTCTCGGCATCCTCCTTGGACACCTTCTCTAGGACTGGCTTTGGAGCGGCATCGACCAGATCCTTGGCCTCCTTAAGTCCCAGGTTGGTGAGCGCTCGAACCTCTTTGATCACCTGAATCTTCTTCTCACCTGCGGAGGAGAGAATGACATCAAACTCATCCTGCTCTTCGGCCGCAGCTGCAGCCTCACCGGCACCCCCGCCGGCCACCGCTCCTGCTGGCGCAACCGCCATCGGAGCCGCAGCAGTAACACCGAACCGCTCCTCAAAAGCCTTCAAGAGCTCTGAGAGTTCGATAACGGTCATCTCCGAGATCTGATCAAGCATTGCCTGAACGTCTGCCATTAGTTTCCTTTCGTGTCCAACCAGGACGATCATGCCAACTACAACGTTGTGCTACTTACTAAGAACGATTAACTACTCAATAACTAGGAACTGTCTATAGATCTTCGCCGAAGAAGCTACGGGCATCGCGCCAGCTCTGTGATGCTAACCCAGCTCTGTGACGCTAACCCAGCTCTGTGACGCTAACCCAGCTCTGTGACGCTAACCCAGCTCTGCGCTACCACCTCAGCTCCGACAGCCAAGCGCTGAACGCTGGCTACGCCGCCTCACGCTGATCAAGCAACGCCTTGAGTCCATAGGCGACGTTTCGAGGAAGAGCGTTCAGGGCCGAGGCAAAGTTGGTCATCGGCGCTGCGATGAGCCCTGCAAGCTGAGCAAGGAGAACCTCTCGACTAGGGAGGCTCGCAAGCGCGAACACCGCACGTTGATCAAGCAACTGCCCACCTAAGAGTGCTCCCTTGACAACGAGCTGCTCATTGGTCCTGGAGAAGTCCCGAAGACTCTTTGCAGTCGCCGCAGCATCTGGACCGCTAAAGACCAAGCCGCTCGGTCCCGTCAAGAGCTCAACCAACACCTCTCGGTCCGCCTTCTGGGCAGCAATCCTAGTCAGAGTGTTTTTGAAAACCTTGTATTCGGCATTGACCGCGCGCAACTGTGCACGCAATGCTTGAAGGTCCGTCACTTTGAGGCCACGGTATTCGGTCACAAAAACCACATCGGTATCTGTCAGCTTCCCGCGGATCTCGTCGACCACAGAAACCTTACCAGGCCGTGGATTGTCGATCATTCTCTCTCCCTTGTTGTCATACCCGACTTCATGTGATTCCCGACCGCTGATCGGGCTTCGCTGGTCATGCCTGACTCGGAGAGATCGCTTCATCGGGCACCCGAAGGGAATTAAGCATAAGCACCGGACCTCTTGAGCGAATCGAGGCGAACTACATACTAGCTAACCGGTACTAGGTAACCGGCCGTTACCGCAACTACGCCGCGGTCACGTCCTCGTCGAGGAGACGAACCCGGTTCGGATCAATGGCCACCGACGGTGTCATCGTTGCACTCAAGTGAACCGACCGAAAGTAGCGCCCTTTGGCTGATGCCGGCTTGGCGCGAGCGAGTTCATCGATGACGGCTCGGAAGTTCTCTAACAGCGCAGCTGCCGAAAATGAAACCTTTCCTACAGGAACATGAACGTTGCCGACTTTGTCGGTGCGAAACTCAACTCGTCCCGCCTTGAACTCAGCAACAGCCTTGCCAACCTCCATCGTGACCGTGCCAGTCCTTGGGTTCGGCATCAACCCACGCGGCCCAAGCACACGTCCGAGACGACCTACCTGGCCCATCAAGTCTGGAGTAGCAATCGCAACATCGAATTCGAGGAATCCACCAGCAACACGCTCAACAAGATCATCTGCACCAACGACGTCTGCACCAGCGTCTCGTGCCTCCGCCGCAGCTTCACCTGCAGCAAACACCGCAATTCGAACGGTGCGGCCAGTACCATGCGGAAGTGATACGGTCCCACGCACCATCTGATCCGCCTTCCGAGGATCAACACCGAGACGCACGGCCAGTTCCACCGTCTCGTCAAACTTCGCCTTACTCATCGCCTGAACCAGGGCTACTGCCTCACGAGGGAGATACAGCTTCCCAGCGTCAACCTGCGCTGCCTGCTCAACATACACTTTCCCAGCCATGACAAACTCCAAACTCTTCGATTCAGTCAAACCCAAATCGCATCAACCAACGAAGTTACTACTCAACGACCGTGATACCCATCGACGTTGCCGTCCCAATCACTTGCTTCATCGCCGACTCAAGATTAAATGCGTTCAAATCCGGCATTTTGGTCTTCGCTATCTCAGCCACCTGATCCCGGGTGACGGTACCGACCAAGGCGCGTCGATTGGTAGCCGAGCCCTTGTCAAGCCCTGCCGCCTGCTTCAGCAGTTCAGCAGTCGGTGGCGTCTTAAGAATAAAGCTGAAGGAACGATCTTCAAAAATCGTCACCTCTACCGGCACAACCTGCCCCCGCTGAGCCTCAGTCGCAGCGTTGTACTGCTTGACGAACTCCATGGTCTGTATACCATGGGGCCCAAGCGCCGTACCAACCGGAGGAGCAGGCGTTGCCGCCCCCGCCGGAAGGTTGATCTTAACAATGGCTGCGACACGTTTCTTGGCCACGATGAATGAACTCCTTACATTGAACCAAACAAGTATATACGATATGCAAGCTCGCAAGCACCCTTGGCACCTGGCAGCTTAAGGATCCGATTGGGAATCAGATTTTGGTGACCTGCGAGAAGTCCAACTCCACCGGCGTCTCGCGTCCAAAGATGTTGAAGAGCACCTTCAGCTTCATTTGATCGGCATTAATTTCAGAAATCTGCCCCGAGAAGTCCGCCAACGGACCTTCCTTCACCTGTACCGTGTCGCCAACCTCGAAACCGTGCGATGGCTTACGCACCGTCTGGGTACGCATCTCCTCCGGCGTCTTGAAGGACAACATCGACTCCACCTCACGCTTGGAAAGTGGTGTCGGCTTCGAGCCAGATCCTACGAACGACGTAATCCCTGGAGTATTACGGATCGCCGTCCAGACCTCGTCATCCATCTCCGCTCGCACCATCACGTAGCCTGGGAACACCTTACGACGAACAGAGACTCGCTTGCCGTTCTTGATCTCGGCAACATCTTCCATCGGAATTTCAACCTCATAGATCCGCTCGTCGAGGTTGAGCGACTTGACTCTCGCGAAGAGATTCGTCTTCACTTTGTTCTCATAGCCCGAATAACAATGAACAACGTACCAATCGCCTGCACGGTCGTAAGGTGACTGGACAGCATCGACTTCGAGATCGTCCGCAATGTCGGTAGATTCGTCTACCGCAACTGTCGCGTCGGTCGCAGAGGTTTCGGCGTCAGACGCATCGCTGGGGTACTCTTGGGCAGCATCGGTTGATAACGACCAAGTGTTAGCTAGTTGAGAACCGCTCTCTACAGGCTCTTCTCGCTCCTCATCGCCGAGCGCATCGTCTGCTTGAGATAATCCCTCATGTGAAGTAACGTCCTGCGAGGCGAGGTCCCTGACTCCCTCATCTGCTACGCCTTGATCTGCAACTTGCTCATCCGACACGGCTACCACTCCCACAATCTCTCGCATCAACCGTACAGCTTCGTTACACCGGTTGAGAACAAGAGGTTAAACAAAAAAATCAAACCCACGACGAAAACCAGCGTTACAAAGACCACCGTCGCGTAGCTACGCACCTGCGCGCGCGTCGGCCAGTCGACAAGCTTCAGTTCATTAATCACTGAAGCGAGGTACCGGCGAATACGACCTTTTTCCTTGGTCCGCTTCGCCTTCGACCGCCGTACAGCCTCTTGCTTCTTCTCCGGCGCCATCTGTTGGCGCGCCATCAACCGCTTCGTCTCGCGATTCACGTCAAAACCTCATACTTCACGAATGTAGCCAGCCTATCAGCAGGGCAGGAGGGACTCGAACCCCCAACCCCCGGTTTTGGAGACCGGTGCTCTACCAATTGAGCTACTACCCTTTGTGGCCTACCAGCTTATCAGGGGTTCCCCATCATTGACACCTTCTGCGCCAGCAAGCGCAGCCTCTTGGGCAAACATAAGTGCAAGTTGCTTGCGAGCGCGATAGAGGCGAACCTTCACGTTCGCCTCACTCTGGTCAGTCACATCCGCGATCATTCTCACGCTATAGCCCATGCCATAGCGCATCACGAGGAGCTCGCGAGTGGCGTGAGGAACCTTATCCAGGAGTGCAATCAAATCAACCGTCTCCGCCGTCGTCTCATTCGGATCTTCATGGCGAACCTCGGCCTCTACAGGCGAACAGACCTCAAGGGAACACTCACGATGAATAATCCGATTGCGCACGCGCAAGTGCCCAAGAGCAGAATTCACAACGATTCGATACACCCAAGTCTCATACCTAGACTCCCCCCGGAAGCGATCGAGCGATCGATAGACATTCAAATAGGCGTCCTGAAGCACATCCGCCACACTCTCAGCGTCCCCAAGAATCCTGAGCGCGACACCCGCGCTGGCACGCTGGGTACGCTTTAGAATCTCCTCGAAACTGGGCTTGAGGTCACCAACCGCTTGCATCGCCTTGGGCGCAGTCAGCGGGTCTCCTTGTGTAACGTGTGACGTCGGTCCCACTGGCAAAACTTCCGCATCTCAATTCGCTCACGATCGTTCTGCTTGTTCTTGGTGGTGATGTAGTTCCTTCGCTTGCACTCCTCGCACGCCAAGGTTACCTTCACCCGCTTTTCATTCTTTGCCATCATCTACCTCTCTTGTGCTAGCTAGCGTGCCATTGACACTAGACCGGTCTGATCGTCGACTCGGACCGCAGCCCGTTGCCATGGGCGTCACCTTACCCAACAGACTACTCACTCACACGCCTACGTCCATCTCGACTGGCCACACTGCCATCGAACGCAGATGATAGACCAAGCTCCACCGAAACACGATGGTACCGTCTCACCGTGACGCGATTACCATCAATAGTCCGATGTCAGGATCCACAGCGCAGTTGTTTTCATCGTGCAGTCCCTAACGAGTATCCTCACGCACCACGATCGCGATGAGCCAACGCACGACAGCCTACCGCCAAGCCCTGCTTGCCCGCACCAGCTCAGGTCGATGAGCAGACCGACCCAGTGCAACATTAGTGACGGCAATCGTCCTAAGAGGAGCGTCTAAGCGGTCACCGACAGTAACAATTACCTCTGGATGGTCAGCTCCTCAACGCTAGCCAACACCAACACCAGAGACAGGCCCCCTCACCGGTATCCAACCGAATGGTAGCGGCGGTCGGACTCGAACCGACGACCCCACGATTATGAGCCGTGTGCTCTTACCTACTGAGCTACGCCGCCTTTGAGAGCCCCCTGTCGGAATCGAACCGACGACACCAGCCTTACCATGGCTGTGCTCTGCCGACTGAGCTAAGGGGGCAATACGTTGAAGGCTCAATCTATGATACAAGGTAATGAGAATTGATCCTCACATCCACGGATTTTTCCCTTCTCGGCCGTCGGACTTTTCTACATCCGTGCAGCGCCGGTGAGCAACGATCTTCCTGCCTACGGCGATGAACGTCTAACACCGCGTCGATCATCCGCCGTCAACATTCGACACCTCAGCAGTCAAGATGCAGAGCCGCTTCGTCAGATTTATAACCATGCCGTCCTCTCATCGACAGCAACGCTGGATCTGGAACCTCGAAGCCCCTCAGAGCAAGAGCGTTGGCTAGAGCTTCACCTGGGCATCTACCCTGCCCTCGTCGCGGTTCACGATGGTCATCCCATTGGATACGCCTCCATCTCGCCATTCCGTCCCCGTGCTGGCTATAACTCCACTATCGAAGACTCGGTCTATATCGATCCGAGTTTTCAGGGTCAGGGTGTCGGCCGCCTCCTCCTCGAAGCGCTGCTTGCCACAGCGACATCCCTTGGTTTTCACAGTTGCATCGCCCATATTGTCGCCGACCATTCAGCATCGCTCAAACTACATCTTGGCTGTGGTTTTCGACTTGTTGGTGTTGAACAAGAGATTGGGCGAAAGTTTGGGCGATGGATCGACATGGCAATCCTTCAACGTCAGCTTTGACGGCAACAGAGCACCCCGCCTCAATGCGCGTCAGTGGCCCTAGCTCATGGATACAGGGGCCACGCAACCTTGGAATCCTCTCACACTCGACGATCCGAACGTGAGCAGCCGTTCCAAACTTAGCCACGGGCACAAGCTTCAGAGCAGGCCAAGTGCCATGCCGATCATAACTCGAGGCCGCTCATGATTTAGTACCTCCCAGCCCCTGGGCATGGTCGTCCGCCCAGAAATACCAGGCCGCAAGTGAACGGAACGGGCGAAAGGGATCCCCAAGTGCGACCACCTCGTCCAGGGACAACACAGCCCCATCGGCAAGGTGGCGCTGGACACTCCGACGCATCGCTAAATCACCGACGGGCCAGACATCAAAGCGATGAAGATGGAACATGAGGTACATATCTGCACTCCAATCTCCAAAACCATGCAACCCCACAATGAAACTCCGTACCGCCGCATCATCGAGAACATTGAGTCGATCCAACTCTTCGGGTGTCACCTGTCTACAAAGCTGCTCAAGCGTACGAATCTTCGGCGCAGAAAGCCCAATTGCGCGAAGCCGATCAGCTCCAAGCGCCAAGAGTGCCTCTGGCTCGAGCGGGGCTGCCTCCATGAGGCGTGCAAGAATCGCCCGCGCAGAGGAGCCAGAGAGCTGCTGGTAGATCAGTGTCTCAACCAAAAAACCGTAGGCATGTTGGTGAGTGGGGCCGTTGCTACGCCCAGGATCAAACGAATCCCGATAAAGCCGAGGCCTACCATAGCGAGCCGCGAATGATCGCATGAGCCCACTACGTCGCCCGAGCACCGCTATCGCCGCATCGAGTCGATCCTCAAGATTTGCGTTCCCATGCTCTGGCTGACGCAGATCACCACAGTCAGTTGGACGATCAGCATCGCCACTAGACGCTCGGACTTCCTCCATCGTTTGTAGACCGCCGTAACGAGATCAAGCGTCGACTTCGAGCCGCGCAATCCGCGGAACGAACCGCTGGAACCGTTCTGGTAGCACCTCGGTGACGGCACTCCTGAAACCGTGGATCACCTCCTGAGCCTCCACGATCAGACCGGCCCGGCGACGATACAACACCGCAGCGAGCCCTGCATAGCCGATCCACGCAAAGGCAGTAGGAGCTCCAAGGAAATCAATCGGCATAGCCGACAGCGTCAAGAGGATGAGAAAGTCGACTGTAAGATCTCCAGCACCAAGGGCGAGTAGGACAATTCCCCATCCAAGGTACCACGGCCAAATCACCGGACCAAGCACAACCGTGACAATCAAGACGACTCCGGTCAGCCGAACGATATTTGAGCGACGGCTGCCCAAGATAGTGATTCCGCCGATCAGCAAGATAAACAAATCACCGATGGCACGAAAAACTCCGACGACAAAGTGTGGGCCAAAGGGCAACCCCAGGTGAGCGAGCACCCAGCCAAGTGCATACCCAACGAGAATCACTGGATCTTCAAACGACAGCACAGAGCCAGGCGTCGACAGTGCTGGAATCCAACCCATCCCTAGATGGGTCGCCAATCCCAAGACGTAGAAAATAGCAAAGGTAAGCACAACGGCAATGAGGAGACCACGAAGTTTGCTGACCACTCGATCCGAGCTACTCCAATGGTAACCCATGAAGCCGACGGCAACGATTGCGGGCACTTTAACCGATGCAGCAAGCGCGACGATGATGATGCCAGCGAGTTTGCGATCTTTGAGGAATAGATAAATACCGATAACCATCAAAGCGGTCATCAAGGCATCATTGTGACCAGCAGAGGCAAATGTATATAACAAAATTGGATTCGCCGCTGAGAGCGCGAAGGCGAGATCTCGATTGACACCAAGGAGGTCCGCAATCTTAAGAACGAAGATGCCAATGACCGCCACCGAGATCAGCGCCACCAGGCGCAGCAGTAGTACCGTCACCATGGGTGAGCGCCCAGAGAGTTCGACCAGCCCACCGGCAAGATACAAGAACAAAGGACCATATGGAGCCTTTGCCATACCCCAGAGGGGATCTACTGTGGAACGAAAGGCACTGTTACCCAATAGTGCTGGTCCACCACTGTAGGGATTGATGCCTAACGTCACCATTCTCCCTTGGGCGGCATAGGAGTAAACATCCCGGGAGAACAGAGGCCCTGCCACCATCAACGGCAGCACCCACAGGCCAAACAGCAGCCACTTATGTCGGAGTTGCTCACCTCGTCGGGTACCAACGACAATGCGCAACCAAGCGACTGCCGTAAGAATCAGGCCGTAATAGACCAACGACTGTGCGAGCAGTTCAATGATCAAATTGCCCGGATGGGGCGCGGAGTCGACGCCGAGATACCAAGAGCCTGGGATCTTTGACGTAAACGGGGAGTTGGGCTGGAGCGACCCCACAAGGACAAGCAACGAACCGATGAAACCGGTGGAGATAGGGTTCACGTGCATCAACGTATCGGCATTTGCCCATGTGAACCAGCGGCCAAGCGCACGCCAAACCCGGCGAATCAGAAAAGGTGCATCCACAGCCTGGCGCTGGCTGACACTCTCGGTATTGGCCCTGCTAGTACCGGCCCTGCTAGTACTAATCTTGCCAGTATTGGCCCTACGAGAGCCGATCTTGCTCGAGCTGGCCTGGCCAATCCCGAGGTCATCGACTCCAACGCCGTCACAATCGCGGGACCCCTGAGCTCTGAGACTATTCTGACCTTTACGACCTCTGAGACCGTCCGACCGTGAGGAATCAAAAACGCCTGTGTTGCCCTCTGTCGCATCGATGTCGGGCTTTGTACTGGGGATGGCGCCATCGGCATTGGCACCTGGCTGGCGAATATCCTTATCCATGAGTCCGCTCCAGTATAGCGTGGAGTCCGCATTCACGCTTCACTCCACGCCATACCGAACCGTGGGCCGGGAGGGATTCGAACCCCCGTAGGCGTACGCCGGCAGATTTACAGTCTGCTCCCATTGGCCACTCGGGCACCGACCCTGGTGAGGACATAATAGTCTACCATTATGCCTTCCTTCGACGTAGTCTCAGAGATTGATCTCCAAGAAGTTAAAAACGCTGTCGATCAAGCAGGTCGTGAGATCGCGACACGCTTCGACTTCAAAAACACCGATTCTTCGATCACTTTGAACGAGGGGGATCTCGTCATCACTCTCGCCTCCAACACTCCCGATCGGCTCAAGGCCGTCATGACGGTGCTCGAAGAGCGGCTCGTGAAACGTTCAGTGTCTCTCAAAGTGCTCGACCGCCAAAAGGTCGAGGATGCCGCCAAGGGCACGGTTCGCCAGTCGATCCGCCTGATCGCAGGTCTCGAGGGAGATCGGGCCAAGCAAGTCACGCAGGCGATCAAGGCGATGGGTCTCAAAGGGGTGCAGGCACAGATCCAGGGAGATCAGGTGCGGGTGACCGGCAAGAAGCGAGATGACCTGCAACTCGTGATCGGCGAGCTCAAGGAGCGTGTCCTCGACATTCCACTCCAGTTCGTCAACTTTCGTGATTAACGTCCCCTAATGGGGCAGGTGTGTCATCTACAACCTGGACAACGGGCCGTTGTCCTGTCTAGTGCGCTGCTTGAGCACCCGCCGAACGATCTCGACTTGGAGCTACGTTTGGCGACCGGTGCACTCAGCGCCGATGACATCGTCATCATCTGTGGCCACGCGCCAACCGCGGAGGTTTTCTCGAACGGAGAGCTGATGGCGTCGGTACTCAATCGTCGAAGATTGACCTACCTCGTCATACCGGACAATGATTGTCAAGCGCTGCAACCCCATGCGGCGGCCTACCAGCAAACAGAAGGCACACTCGCGCTCTGTTCCAGCCTTGAGATCCTCTACGACAGCCAAGGCTCGCAGCGCCTCCTAGTCGATCCAGGCAAGCCGCTACCCGTCCCCTTGGATCCACGAACCACGATTCTCGAGCGGCTTACCCAAAAAGGGCCACGCTTTCGCGACGCCACCGATCTCGATCCCGATGCCTCGATCGCCCGCTATGTCGCCTCACGTTCCTTCTATCGACGCATGCGTCTGATGTTGGCCTGGATCACGATCCCGTTACTGGTTATCTGGGCCGTGCGCCTGCTGGTCGTATTTGACACAGCTACCCTGAACCATCGGTCACCATCACTCCTCAGCAACGCCGAGCTGATCACGCTAACGATCCTGCTCGACATTGGCCTCGCAGTTACCGTTTCAGCGCTCACCAGTCGTTCGCTGTTGCGCATCCTCGATGCACCCCTCGATATCGCAACGCGTACCGCCGATCCCAACGCCGACGAGCGTCGACGACTCGACGAACTCTCCCAACAAGGCTACGACGGTCTCATCAGCGGCGCCACCCGTTCGGCCGAACTCCTCGTAGTTGGCGGTGGCATCTTTGCAAGTCCTGGCAATTTTGCCCAATCGGTCAACCGTACTCCCACACGGCTACCCCTTCCCTCGCTCTACCTGAAACGGACCAACGCGTCCTGGATTGAGATCGAACCTGGTGCCACCTTACGTCTGAGCCTCTGGTCGCATCAGCGTCTGACCACGCCCTCCCGCTTGATTAAGTTTCTGGTCACCAGCGATCTACAGAAGCCCACTGCGCAACTAAGAGCTCTCGCGCCTGACGGCCCCGCCTACTCGCCGATCGCAACTGCCCTGAAGGATGCCAAACTGCGCTTTCGTCGCCTTAGCGCCTTGATCGTATTTGTTGGAGGTGTCGTCGAGCTCACCACCACACTGATCCCGACCCTGCACCGACATCTTCAGCTCGTCTCGGAGCTGTTCCCCAACGTCGCACCGTTTATCCGTGGCTACGCCAACGCGTTGGCCGCAGCGGCCGGCGTGGGAATGATAGCTGTGGCCCTCGGTCTCCACGCCGGTCGCCGACGGTCCTTGCAGATCACCATCGGCGTCGGTGTCATCGCCTTTGCGGCCAACCTCGCACGCGGCGGCGACCTACTCGCTTTAGTCGTCATTGGGGTCGTCCTTGCGGTACTGATCATCAAACACCGCGCCTTTGACCAACCGACACCGGCAAGGCCGAATCTACTACGGCTCGTAAGGCTGATGGTGGCAGCACTCCTCCTCTGGGCAGTTGCCGACGTCGCCACCATAGTGGCCCACCTCCTCTTCCACCGCAATCGCCCCTACCGGCCCGTAAACGCCATTGCCCACGTCATCGCCGTATCGATCGGGCTCTCATCGTCGGCACCGCTACCCTTTGAGCATCCGTATCTACGCGACGCGCTTCAGCTCTCGATGTTCGTCCTCGCGCTAATCGCACTGTGGACACTCGTAGCCCCATTCTCGAGTCGCGTGCACCTCGAAGGGCGGGCAGCACCGGGGCTAACCGGTCTCGCACGTATCCTCTCGACGCATCCTCAAGGCACGCTCGACTACTTCGCACTCCGTGACGACAAGGCACACTGGGTACGTCACGGCGTCATGATCGCCTACGGACTCTTTGGATCGACCGTCATCGTGTCACCAGATCCAATCGGACCGAAATCAAATGCTCGTCTCGCCTTTGTGGAGTTCTTCACCGAGATGCGACGTCAAGGTCGTGCGGTCGCAGTGCTCGGCGCAAGCGCCGAGTGGCAAGCCACTTATCAGGCGCTGAACATGCACAGCTATTACATCGGCGACGAGGCAATCGTCACCCTCGGCGAACTTGACCTCGCTGGCAAGCGTCACAAGAGCCTACGGCAAGCCGTCAACCGAATGAAAAACTATGGATACTCTGTAGAACTCGCGAATCCCAATGAACTATCGACCAGCGACCGCGAACAAATTCTCACGATCATGGCGGCCTCACGACGTGGCGATCGAGAACGTGGCTTTTCGATGACCCTAGGGCGTATCTTCGACCCCCGAGACACCGATCTGTTAATGAGTGTCTGCCGTGATAAGGAGCACAAGATCACTGGCTTTTGCCAATGGGTGCCGGCACCGGCGGTCAATGGCTTCTCGCTCGACCTGATGCGTCGCGATCTCGCCGAACATCCCAATGGGATGTTCGATCTGCTGATCGTCGAGACCATTCGCCAGCTTGGTGATCGAGGCTACCAGGCACTCAGCCTCAACTTTGCCGCCATGCGGGCGGTGCTAGCCGGAGAGCGCGGTGGCTCTGGGTTCCCATCCCGCGTCGAGCGTTGGGTCCTCGGTCGACTCTCTGAGTCGATGCAGATCGAATCCCTCTGGCACTTCAACGCAAAATTCGATCCCCATTGGCTCGCACGATATCTCGTCGTTGACAACATCGAGAACCTGCCAGTTATCGCGATCGCCGCTAGCAAGGCCGAGTCGCTGTGGGATCTCCCGGTAATCGGTCGGTTTCTCACCGATACACCGACCAACCCGCCAGCCCCGGCCCTCTCAAACGAGCGGTGACAGCGGACCCTTCCCAGGCAACGCCTGGGATCCAAAGATGGTCATCCCTCGCTGGCGAACGAGAAACACCGCCACACCAATCGCTACGGTCACCAATGGTGCAATCGCGACCGAGCCGGTAACTTCGATCGCAATCACGATCATCGAGAGTGGGATTCGACCGATCGAGCCGAAAACCGCCGCGAACATCAGGATCACAAACAGTTCGGCGGTGCCGAAGGTGATAGACAGGTGCGCCAACGCCGCCAGACGCCAGAGTGCTGCCCCACCGAAGGCTCCGATGATCAGCGCAGGGCCCAAGACCCCAACTGGTGCCTCCGCCGAAAGGCTCGATCCTGTCAAGATGATTCGACCCAATGGGACCAAGAGCAAGATCCACAACGGCCAGACGCTTGAATCGTGGCCAAAGAGCGCGACCAGTCGTATCCAGTTTGTCCCAGTTGAAAGAACCTCAGGCGCTACTAAGGCTACGCCGGTCGTTAGGACGCTCACCGCGATAGCGACGCCAAACCACCGTAGCAAACTCAACCGAGAAAACCCGGTGAGCTTCGGGCTCACCACGCCGACCCACCAGCGATACAAAAGACCCAACAGCCCGGAAAGCACTCCGATGCCGATGGCGCTGACATAGGCCTCAAGGTGAAAGTTACCAAGGTGCAGATCACCGATCAACGGTGCATTACCCACCAGAAGGGAATCGACAAACCAGGTGATCGCCACCACGAAGAGCCCTGGGACAATCACCGCACCGACGAAGCCGTCAAGCACGAAGAGTTCGCCAGCGAGCAGGATACCAGCGAGCGGCGCGCGAAACAAGGTAGCTAACGCAGCTCCGACCCCAACCGCCACGAGGATACGAATCTCACGTTCCCCAACCCCAAACCTCTTGGCCAGGTTTACGATAGGACCACCGACCAACATGGCGATTGGCCCCTCTGGACCACCGGAGACACCGAGTCCAAGTGCGATAACCCCGGCGATGGCCGTTCCCAAGGCCTCACCGATGGGAAGCACCACCTCAGCGCCGTTGACGACCTCGATGACACGGTCAGCTCCGCGTTCTCGACGTTTCGCGACACCGGACTTGGTGGCGACCACCTTGCTGATCGCGAGGGCGACAAAGATCACCAGCGGCACCAGCACAAGACGTGAACCCAACAACCGAGTTGTCTGCTGGAGTGAGACCAGCTGGTGTACCCCTATGAGTCCATCAAGAAGACCATTGAGCCCATACAACGACCAATGAAACAAGGCGACGCTGACCCCGGCGACAACCCCGACACCACCAACGGGGACCCCTCGCTGCACCAATGCCCACACCTTGTGTCTTGCTGTGCTCATCTTCACGCACGCATCTGGGGACACTTTGCCAACAACGTCGAACCGGTACCAGCACCACTCGCCACCTGCGCCCCACCAAGAGATTCAAGCACGGCCAACAGGAGCCCTCGTCGGCGATCAGCTATCAGAGATCGCGTCAAGGTGCTAATAGAAGATCTTCCCCTTCCCAACAAGGTTCAACAACAACGTAGGGAACACTCCGAAAAAAACGGTGATCGCAACAGAAGCCCAAATGCCAATCCAAATCGGAACCAGCGAAGCCCGCGACAATCGGCTGCCCTCATCGCTGCCACCTCGGACAACGGCTGGGTAGAGTGCATCTCCAGCTCCGACCTCGGCATCGTCTCTTGCAAACAGAGCGAGCGTCAGCCGTAGGTAGAACGCCACCGCGATGGCTGCGGTCACCATCGCAACCACTGCAATCCAGTACTCATTCACCGAGATCACGGCAGTGATGACGGAGAACTTGGCGATAAATCCGCTGGTGAAGGGAGCACCAGCCTGGGCCAGCACCAAGATCGCTAACAACACCGCGACAGCCGGCCGCCGCCGTCCTAGCCCACGCACGTCTCCCAGCGAGAGTCCACCCTCTGTCTTGTTGAGGTCGAGTTGCACCAAAGAGATCAATCCGAAGGTTCCGATCACCATCACCGAGTAGGCGGCGAGGTAGAACAGTGAATCACGGACGCCGCCACTGGTGGCAGCCAAGACCCCGAGAAGGATAAACCCGGCATGATTGATGGAGGAGTAGGCCAGCATCCGCTTGATCTCGCGCTGGCGCAAGGCAAAAACGGCACCAAAGAACAACGATAGAATCGCAAGTGCGATCACGATCGGACGCCAGTAGTCCAGTTGTAGATGGAATGCGACGGTCAACACCCGAAGCAACGCCGCAAAGGCCGCGATCTTGGCCATCGCCGCCATGTAACCAGTCACCGACGTCGGCGCACCTTGATAGACATCGGGCGACCAGACGTGGAACGGGACCGCAGAGACCTTGAAGCCAAAACCTACCAAAATCAACGCAATACCAAAGAGCAGCACTCCATTGTTGATCAGTACGTGGGAGGAGAGAAAGGCACCGATCTTGACCAGGTCGGTCGAACCAGTTGCGCCATAGACGAGGGCAACACCGTAGAGGAACACCGCAGAGGAGAATCCGCCAAGGATAAAGTATTTAAACGCCGCCTCCCGGGAGAGTCCGTCGCGCAATCGAAAGCCGACCATGATGTAGAGGGCAATCGAGAGAATCTCCAACCCGAGAAAGATGACGATCAGGTCGTTGGCCTGCGCCATCACGACAGCCCCGGTCGCCGAGATCAGCAGAAGCGTCGCGAACTCGGGTCCTCTGCCGGCCACCGACTCCACAAAGCCAGGTCCGATCAACATCGTCAAGAAAAGGGCAACGCCGACGATGATGGCCACCACGGCAGAAAACCCATCGTTGGAGATCGCACCGGCAATAGCAAGCGATGGCCCGTGCTTATCGACCAAACGCAACAGATTAGCAGACCACGCCACCTCTCCAGCGGCCGCAAGCAGTCCGATCCCTCGATAGATCTCAGGACGCTCCCGTCGACCGATCGTAGCCGAGAGCGCCAACACGACCAGCGCGGCACCGAACAGGATAATCTCTGGCGCAATCGCCTGATACGAGATCGCTGGCAGCCTGATCGGCAACTGTGACACCAGGGTCCCAAACACTACTTTGTCCCTCCAGTTACGCTTGACACCACCGCCGACGGCGTCCCCGAATTCGTGAGCGCAGGCGCTGTGGCTACGTGGTGGACAATAGCCGATGTGGTTGGATTAATGCGATTCAACAACGGTATCGGATAGATGCCAAGGAAGACGATGAGCGCAAGCAGCGGCAACAACAACAGCGCTTCACGAGGAGCCAAGTCGCGAAAGCTCCGATCGTCCTTCAGCTCTCCGTGGAAGACTCGCTGATAGGCCCAGAGCAGATACACCGCACTCAACACGACCCCCAACACGGCGACCACTGCCCACCAGCGGTGGGTGATGAACGTCCCGATCAAGATGAGGAACTCGCCCACGAATCCATTGAGGCCCGGGAGTCCGATCATGCCCATCACGACCAGGATGAACACGGCTGCAAAGATTGGAGCCTTCTTCTGGAGGCCACCAAGTTTGTTCATGTCGAGCGTTCCACGCCGCTCGTAAATCATCCCCAGCAACAAGAAGATGGCCGCCGTATAAATACCATGGTTGACCATTTGGAGTGTGGCGCCCGACAACGCCTCTGTGGAGAACGCGAAGATTCCAAGAACGATAAACCCCATGTGTGAGAGCGACGAGTACGCCACCATTCGGCCCAGATCACGTTCTCCCGCCGCGACAATCGCGCCGTAAAGAATACCAACCACCCCCAAGGTGAGCATCAACCAAGCGAGCTCTCTTGATGTGGCCGGGAAGAGCTCGAGGTCGAACCTAATCAGGCCATAGGCGCCGAGCTTGGCCATCACACCAGCCAAAATGACCACTGCGGGTATCGGAGCGGAACGATAGGTATCAGGCGACCATGTATGGAACGGAAAAATCGGCGTCTTCACAGCGAACGCTATCGCGAACGCGAAGAACAACAAAATAGCGGTATCTTTGGGCAACCTGGTGTGCATCAACGCTGGCAATGAGAAGGTGAGATGTCCGGTCTGGTGATCGTGGATAAAAACGAGGGAGACGATCCCGACCAGCAAAAACGCCGAGCCGGCAAAGGTGTACACAAAGAATTTGATCGCAGCCCGCCCGGAGGCACCCAAACCGAAATCCGAGATGAGAAAATAGCTTGGAACTAAAGTCAACTCGAAGAAGACAAAGAAGAGGAAGAGGTCAAGGGCGGTAAAACTCCCCATACACGCCGCCTCAAGGAGCAACATCCATCCAACATAGGCCCGATAATCTTTAACACCCTTCATCGCGAACATGGCGATCGCAAAGAGAACCGCCGTCAAGAGGACTAAGACGAGCGAAATGCCGTCCGCCCCCAAATACCAGGCGATACCAAAAGCACCGATCCAGTGAACTTTGGTGACAAACTGGTAGCCGCTGGTGTGCAGCTTGAATGACACCGCCATGCCAATCGCGAGCGCGAGCTCAACCAACGAGATCGCAATCCCAAAGTAGCGAATGAGTTTCTGGTTCTCCGGCGGCAGCGACATCATGGGCACCACCAGCGCCCCAAGTGCAGGAAGTGCAATCAGCCAATCGAGTAAGGTCATCGAATTCCTCTCTACCGCGCCGCGCCCACGAGCACATAAGTCAGTATGACCACTATCCCAGCGATCATGATCAGGAGGTAGCTACGCACCAGCCCAGACTGCACTTTTCGTCCGAGCCCTCCAATCCAACGAAAGGTCCATGCCACCCCGCCAACGGCTCCATCGATGATGGTCGGATCCACCACTCGATCACCAAGCTTGGCCAGCGCTGTCCCTCCCCGAGCGAAGGTTCGATCGTAGAAGGTGTCAACGTACCAGCCCTTAAAGAGCACCGTGGGTTCGAGGGCTTTGCGTTCCGAATGACTCCTCCACAAGCGCCATGCGAGGAAAACGCCTAGCAGTGCCACCACAGCATCAGTAGCAGGCAGCAAGATCTTCTCCGACGTCGAGAGCGGATAGTTCACAAGCGCTGATCCAAAGACCGGTGACAGCCAATCGTGGAGAAAGCGTAGGCCTGAATAGGGCAGGTTAAGGAGTCCAGCAATTGCCGCCGCCACCGCCAACACGATGAGGGGGATCGTCATCACCCGAGGAGATTCGTGCGGCTCATGTCCATGGGTAACCTCCTGCCACCGGGCATTGCCGTAGAACACGACAAAGACCAATCGACCCATGTAGTAGGCGGTCAAAAGAGCAGTCACGACACCGACTACCCACAGTACTTCATTGCGCCCAAAAGCGTCCTCGAGAATAGAACCCTTGGAGAAGAAACCCGAGAACGGCGGGACGCCAGCGATGGACAACCACGCGATAATCATGGTCCAGGCGGTTATCGGCATCAACTTCGCCAACGCGCCCATACGACGGATGCTCTGTTCATTGTCGAGTGAGTGAATAACCGAACCGGACGAGAGGAAGATGAGCGCCTTATAGAACGCGTGTGTCACCATCAAGAAGATGGCGGCGACATAGGCTCCGGTGCCAATACCTAACATCATGTAACCGAGCTGGCTGACCGTCGAAAACGCCACGATCTTCTTGATGTCCGTCTGTGACGTCGCCGCCATGGCAGCTACAAACGCAGTAATGACACCGATGATCGCGATCGTAAAGGAGGCGGCATGTGCTAGCGACAGTATTGGCGCAAGCCTTGCCATGAGGTAAACACCTGCTGTTACCATCGTCGCCGCGTGGATGAGTGCCGACACGGGGGTCGGACCTTCCATCGCGTCTAACAGCCAGGTAAACAGCGGTAGCTGCGCAGACTTACCGGCCGCAGCCAAGAAGAACAGCAGTGCAATCGCCTCGGCCGTTCCCGTAGGAAGTCGATGTGCCTCAGGTAACACCGTCGAGTAGCTGACCGAATGGAAGTTGAGAAATACCAGGAAGGTACCGAGCATGAACCCCATGTCGCCAATCCTGTTGATGATGAATGCCTTCTTGCCCGCGGAAGCAGCACTGGGTCGCTCAAACCAAAATGAGATCAGCCAGTATGAGCATGCGCCAACACCTTCCCAGCCGAGGAAGGTTAACGGCAGGTTGTTGGCGGTAACGAGGACCAGCATGGAGAACACAAACAGGTTGAGGTAGATGAAAAACTGGTGGAACCGAGCATCACGTTTCATGTAGCCAATCGAGTACAGATGAATCAGCGCAGCCACCCCGGTGACGAACAGGATCATCACCACCGAGAGAGGGTCGGCTCGAAATGCGAAGTTGACCTGGAACGCACCGGCATGGAACCAGCTAAAGAGATGAAGAACCTGCGTGCGGTGGGACCCATGCTTGGTGAGGAGAACGATCCATGTTGCGATGGCCGCGATGAAACTCGAGGCGACCGCGATGGTACCGAACCAACCCGCCCCAGGATCCCCCATCCGCTTCCCAAAGGCCAGGAGGATAAGAAACCCGACCAGCGGGAAGCCGATCACCAAACCCAAAACAACCATGTCTAGCCCTTCAAACTCGAGATATCATCGACGGTAATGGTGGCCCGATGACGGAAAATTGCGACAATGATTCCTAGTCCAACAACCACCTCAGCGGCCGCAACGACGAGCACAAAAAAGACCGCGATCTGCCCACCGACATCGTTGAGCATTCTCGCATACGTCACAAACGTCAGGTTGACGGCGTTGAGCATCAACTCGACCGACATGAACATGACGATCACGTTGCGCCGCGTCAACACTCCGAACGTCCCTAACCCAAAGAGCAACGCCGCGACGACGAGGTACCAACTCCCGGGAATTGTCACCGCTCTACCTCCAGGTTCTCTCCCCCACGAGCCGGTTCGGTAACCCCAGTTGCCGCATTCATCCTGCCCGACAAGATCACGGCCCCGACAACTGCGATGACCAAGAGTGCCGCCGTCAGTTCGAACGGCAGTAGATAGGTGGTAAAGACAGAGCGTGCAAGCACGCCGATGTTGGACCCGGCATCGAGTTTGCCCGCCGCGGAGTGTGCCCCGGTAGCCCACGCGCCAGTTGCAACAATGAAGAGCTCCGCAAGAATCAACACCACGCCTACACCAGCGAGCACGATACGGACCGTGTCTCCGGCAAAGCTTGCAATCTCCTCTCGATCCACGCCAAGCAGCATGATCACGAACAAGAAAAGAACGACCACGGCGCCAGCGTACACGACAACCTGCACCGCCGCCAAAAACTCGGCGCCCTCCTCAATAAAGAGAATCGCCACCCCAAAGAGCGTCATCACAAGGAACAACGCCGCATGCACCGGGTAGCGTGCGCTCAAGAGCCCAACACCACCGACGGCGATAATCACGACCGCGACGACAAAGACGATGAGCTGGGGAACCGAGATAACAGTAGCGATCACCAGACCTTTCCTCCGATCTTTCGTGAGATTCGATCCGCTAAGACATCGCGAAGCCGAAACACCGCTGACATCTCGTCCTCCGAGATATCCGACTGACCACGTTCTGGCAAGCGCACTCCATGGCCCAGCTCGCCAGACCAGCCAACAACACCCTCAAAATTCGGGTCGCCTGACGGCGCCGTGGCACGAACCCACCCGGACGTATCTTCCTCATCGTCGTCATGCCAATCCTCGAAGGGCGTACGACGAGGGTGGCCTTCTTCGTCGACGACCAACTCAGCCTTGGTGTAGATAGCATCCTCCCGGCTGGTAAACGAGAACTCAAACATCTTGGACTCGGTGATGGCCTCGGTCGGGCACGCCTCGACACAGAGATCGCAGTGAATGCAGCGCAGGTAGTTGATCTCATAGACAAACCCATAACGTTCCCCCGGCGAGACCGGCGCATCCGGATCGTTATCTGCTCCACGTACGTAGATGCATCGCGCTGGGCAAACTCCAGCACAGAGCTCGCAACCGATGCACTTCTCCATCCCATCTGGATAACGATTCAGTACATGGCGCCCGTGGAAACGGGGCGGTTTTGGACGCTTCTCCTCTGGGTACTGCCGGGTAACCCGGGGCTCGCCCACTTGCTTCAAGGTTACTTTGAAGCCTCCTAAGCCACTAAGAATCCCCATGGTCCTCCCTCCCATCGAGTGGTGGATCCAACTGAGCCGGTTGCGCACGTGAGGGGCGCGCCAACTCCTGAGTCGTACTTCGGGCCCGGCCCACGGCAATCGCCCGGTACAACAGCAACCCCCCCAGGATGCCGAGGCCGACGAGCGCAAACCCAAGCGGACGCGACACACGCATACCAGCCACCACCAGGAGCCACACCAGCATAACCGGAATCAAGACCTTCCAACCGAGATCCATGAGCTGGTCATATCGGAGCCGAGGAAGCGCCGCACGAAACCAGACATAGATCAAAAAGAAGATGGCGGTTTTGACGATAAACCAGATGATCGGCCAAAGCCAGTGCAGAAAACTCGGATCTGGCCCATCCGGACCACCGAAGAACATGGTGACCATAATCGCCGACATCGTGATGGTGTTGAGGTATTCCGCCAGGTAAAACAGCGCAAAACGAATCGAGGAATACTCGGTATGGAAACCACCAACGAGCTCTTGTTCGGCTTCTACAAGGTCAAATGGCGGTCGGTTAACCTCAGCGGTGATCGCAATGATAAAGACTAGGAACGGGATGACCCCGAGTCGAATGATATTCCAATGAGGGATAAAACCCAAGAAGGTACCCAGTTGCTGGCTGACCATGTTGCGCGTCGAGAGCGATCCGGTCAACAACACGACTGACGCGATTGACAAGCCCATCGCAGCCTCATACGAGATCATCTGCGCCGAAGCACGCACCGATCCAATCAGCGGATACTTCGACCCAGAAGACCAACCGGCCAGCATGACACCGTAGACCGAGATCGACGACATCGCGAGGAGCAACAGAATACCGATCGGTGGATCGGCTACCTGGAGCTCAGTGGTGTGCCCAAAGATATGCACGATGCCACCAATCGGCACCAGGGTAAAGGTCAAGAACGCAGGGATCAGCGATAGATACGGAGCGAGCTTGAAGATGAACTTATCCGAGCGCTCGGGGACGAGATCCTCCTTGAAGAACAGCTTGATGCCGTCAGCCAAGCTCTGGAGGATACCGAACGGCCCAGCTCTGTTGGGACCAATCCGGTTCTGCATGTCTGAGATGACCTTGCGCTCGATCCAGATCGCAAGCAAAACCGACACCATCATCACGATGAAGGCGACAATCACTTTGATAACGACGATCAGAACAACGATCCATCCGATATGGCCCGCCAGTAATGGATCTCTACCCATTGATCTTCTCCACTCTTACTTTGATCCAAGGCTGTTCCCCCAACAGACCAAGTGTCGTCGGAGTCACACCATTGACCACCAGCACCCGGACGTCTCCAACGCTCGATGGCTCGACCTCCTTCGTGCAGGTGACCACGAGTTCGACGTCGGTGGCGCCACTGACTCGACAACGATCCATATCATGTAGACCCAACTCCTCGCACTGTCTGGGCGTCAGCGCCAACACCGGTTCACGAACCGACGCAGCGAGGAATGGATTCGCCAACAGTTCAGGAGAAGGATCATAGAGTCGCGGTACTAGGCTCAGCCAATATTCTCCATCAGCAAGCGGGTCAAGGGCGATCGCAGGCAAATCGAGAGCTCGAGCACCGGCCGCTAGTGCCTTCGGGTAATCACCACCGGACAACCCATAGCCGGTAGCCGAGGTGGGCTCGACAACACGCCCTGCTGCGAAATTGGCACCTTGGCGGTCGATAGAGGCGATACCAGGAGTAGCCATCGGATCGAGCACGCGCGGGGTACCCCGCTCCTCGTGGCGCGACCGGGGCAACAGCGGCCCGTCCAGGCTCTCGGCAAAATACTCGTAGCTAAGCCCCTCAAGGAGCCCACCCGACTGACTCAATTCGCGCATAATGTCAGCCAAGGTGAGGAAGTGCAGCTCATCACCGAGCATCGAGGCGAGCTCTGCCGCAACCATCCATGCCGACCGAGACTGGCCGACGGGCTCGACCTGGCGGCCCACACGCAGGTGGCGCCACTCGATGTTAAGAGTCGATCCTTGCTCTTCGCCAAACGCACTCAGCGGGAGGACGATGGAGGCATGTCGGGTCGTGGTCGACTCAAAGGAGCTGGCGACAATCAGCGTAACCCGCTGTGCCAACAGCTCGAGATCCGCTTCAGACAATCCGAGTTCGGCGATATCACTGTCGAGCACGACCAGTACGCCAAAATCACCACGGAGGGCACCCGCAATGATGGCGTCCGCCGCCATTGACGGAACCACCCCATCCGATGCCCGAATCCCCTGGGGTGCATTTGGGCTAAATCCAACCGCCAACGCATTGGTCCCGCGAGCAACTCCGCTCAAAACCTTTGCCCGCGGCAGGCGCTCCAAGAGGTCAGCGAGTAATCGAGCATTGAGTGCCGCTCCCAGTCCGCGGTCACGACAACCTGCGACCACCACAACATCGCCGTCCTCGTCTCCAACCGCCTGGCCAACCTCGGCGATGACGGTCCCAAGACGACTCGGATCTAACGTGATCGAGCGACCCACAATTGGGGTCAGATCGGTTGGAGAGGTGTTGACCTCAATCACCTCGAGCCCCGAGCGTATCGCAGCCCGTAGACGCAGGTGTAACACCGGTAACTCGTTCTTGGGGTCGACGTTAAAGAGGAGCAACTTCTTCGCCGCCAGCGCTTCGTTGATCGACGCTGGATTGGCCAGCAACAACCGAGCGTCCGTGCGCACATCAGCCGCTCCATCGACGGCGTTGGTTCGAATCACGTTACTCGCAAGCTGTGCCCAAGCGTAGGTGTTTTCCAGCGTCAACGAGGCGTTGGAAATCACACCAACTGCCGAGGCCCCGCGCTTATCGATGGTCGTCTTGATACTGAGCGCCGCAGCACGCAACGCCTTCGTCCACGACACCTCGATGGTCTGGTCCTGGTCCTTGAGCCGAGGGCGCGCAATGCGGGCCTCGGTGTTGTTGATCTCGCTCGTGGAGAAGCGACCGCGATCACAGAGCCAACTGTGATTGATGGCATCGGAGTCGACACCCAGCATTCGCGTCAGTTCATTTTGGCTCGACTGAAGACTGACTTGGCAACCCAGGTCACACGCCGTGCAAGTTGAGGCCGACTGCAGCAAGTCCCAAGGGCGTGCCTTAAACCGGTATGGCGTCGCGGTCAGCGCGCCGACAGGGCAGATTTGGGCAACATTCCCAGAGAAGTAGGAGTCGAAATCAATCTTCGAAAAGGTCGAGATTCGCAAAGCTCCGCCACGACCAGCAAAATCGATGAGCGGTTCACCTGCAACCTCATCAGCAAACCGCGTGCAACGATCACACTGGATGCAACGTTCACGATCTAGTTTGATAAGTCGCGAGATCGGAATCGGCTTGGCATAGTGTCGCTTCTCTTCGACGAAGCGCGTCTCCCCTGACCCGTGAGCAAAGGCCTGGTCCTGCAGCGGACACTCACCCCCCTTGTCACAGACTGGGCAATCGAGCGGATGGTTGGCCAACAGAAATTCGAGAACGCCGTGTTGGGCCTTCTTCACCGCGTCCGACTCCGTGAAGACCTCCATCCCATCGGCAACGTCGATGAAACACGACGGCTGCAACGAGACTCCACGTGGTCCCTTAACCTCGACGAGACACATGCGACACATGCCCACCGCCGACATCCGTGGATGATAACAGAACCGCGGTACGTGGATGCCTACATCATCAAGAGCGTCGATGAGCTTGACCCCTTGACGCACAGCGTAGGAACGTTCGTCAAATGAAACCGTCACCAACTCGTCAGGCATGAGGACACCGTCCTTCCTTGATGTGCACGAGAAAATCATCACGAAAATGGTTGATGGCTGCACTCACCGACGGTGGGATCGAAGGCCCAAGAACACAAATGGTGGTCTGAGCTGGTGGCCACTTGATACCTGGCGAGATGTTGTCACAAAGATCCAAGAGAAGATCGAGATCAGCCTCTCTCCCCTCGCCCTCTTCAATGCGGCGCATAATCTTGTCGATCCAGGCCCCACCCTCGCGACACGGTGTGCACTGTCCACACGACTCACGGGCAAAGAAGCGAGCGATCCGCCATGCCGAGCGAACCGGGCACGACGTGTCGTCCATGACGATTACCGATCCCGAGCCCAACATGGAACCAGCCTGAGCAACCTCGTCTTGGCCAAGCGGAATATCGAGATGTTCTTCGAAAAACCATGGAGCGGAAACACCACCAGGGATGAAGGCGATCAGCGACCGATCAGGCAGGAGGCCCTGACCGTAGTCATCACCATAGATCAGGTCGCGGAAGGTGATTTTGGTCATCTCGACCTCGTAGGGACCGGGTCGCTTTACCTGCCCAGAGAGAGCGAAGAGCCTCGTCCCAGTCGAGCGCCCCTGGCCAAGTGCCTTAAACGCGGCCCCGCCTTTTTGGACGATCCATGGCAGGTTGGAGACCGTCTCGACATTGTTGACGATCGTCGGCTCCCCGTAGAGTCCGATGACAGCCGGAAAGTAGGGCGGCTTGATGCGCGGGAACCCTCGCTTGCCCTCGAGGGACTCAATCAGCGAGGTCTCTTCACCACAAATATAGGCACCAGCACCTGGCTGCAGCACGATATCGACGGAGAACGACGACCCGAAGATCGACCGACCGAGGGCGTTTCTGGCATAGGCCTCGTTGATCGCCTGCTGGACACGCTCAAGACCAAGAGCGAACTCTCCCCGTAGGTAGATGACGACCAACGATGCACCTATGGCATAAGCGGCGATGGTGGCGCCTTCGACCAGCTGATGTGGATCGCGCTCTACCAGGAGATGATCCTTGAAGGTCGCAGGTTCGCTCTCGTCGCCGTTAATCACGAGATAGCGTCGCGGTGCCTTGCGCAACATCGACCACTTACGCCCAGCCTCAAAACCAGCACCACCACGACCCAGCAGGTTCGCGGTCGTCACCTCAGCGGCGACCTCCTCGGGTCGCATCTCAAGAACAGCCTTTCGCAGCCCGAGATCGCCCCCGGTCGCTAGAAAGCGCTCTAGCGTCTCCGAGTCCTCGTAACCTAGACGAGCACCAACGATTCGCTCTATCACTGACCTTCCTCCGCTCGCTCACGATCGATCTCTTCCATCGGTACGACCGGTGGAGCCTCGCGACGAACACGAATCAACGTCCCGTGGGGAGGCACCTCATGATCGAGATCACCGTTGCGCAACGTCGCGACTAGATCTTGTAAACTCTCTCGATCGAGGGGACCAAAGTATCGATAGTTCACCTGAGCGGCCGGTGCACGATCACAGTGTGCGATGCACTCGACCTCTTCGAGAGTGAAAAGCCCATCCTCTGTCGTACCACCAACCGGTACACCCAGGACCTCCTCCGCATCCTCGAGCACCTCATAGGCCCCTCGCAACATACAAGCGATGTTGGTGCAGACGCCCACTACGTACCGACCGACCGGCTCGAGCTTGAGCATGTCATAAAATGACGCAGTACCTTGGACCTCTGCGGCGCTTGAGCCAACGAGCTCACCAATGTGCTCCATCGCCTCATTGGTCACATAGCCATCCTGTTCTTGGGCAAGATGACAGAGCGGAATCGTTGCCGAACGAGGATCTGGATAGAGCGACACCAACTCCTGCGCACGGCTCAACATCTCATCAGAGAAACGCGCCACTTAACGATCCACCTCTCCCATCACCGGGTCCACTGACGAAATCACTGCAACGGCGTCGGCGAGCAACCCACCGTGCAACATCACAGGAAGACTCTGCAAATTGACGAACGACGGCCCACGAATATGCATGCGAAATGGTCGTGCCGAGCCATCGGAGACCATATAGCATCCGAGCTCACCTCGAGGTGATTCAATAGCGACATAGCTTTCACCCGGGGGGATTCGGATACCCTCGGTAAAGAGCTTGAAGTGATGGATCAGCGCCTCCATGGACTCGTCGATCCGAGCACGCGGGGGCGGCGTCACCTTCGGATCTAAGGCGCGATAGGGGCCTCTGGGCATCCTGTCGATGATTTGACGCACAATCGAAATCGACTCACGAATCTCGAAGAGTCGCACGGCATACCGATCATAGGTATCACCAACACTCCCGACGATGACGTCAAAATCAATCTGATCGTAAAAGAGGTAGGGCATCTCCTTGCGCAGATCCCACGGGACTCCCGAGGCCCGCAAAATCGGACCTGATGCCGAGAGCGCTACGGCCTCTTGGGGACTGAGTGTACCCACGCCCACTACACGTTCACGAAAGATCGGCTGACCGGTGATCAGCTCATCGTAGTCGTGGGTGCGTGCTTCGATGGTGTCGATGACTGCGGTAACGTCATCCTCCCAGCCGTCTGGCAAATCTGCCGCAACCCCACCGACACGGATGTAGTTGTTATTCATCCTCAGTCCGGACGTCTTTTCAAAGAACGAAAGTACCATCTCGCGGTCGCGAAAACCGAAGATCATCATCGACGTGGACCCAAGGTCCATCCCGTTGGTAGCAAGCCACATGACGTGCGACGCAATGCGGTTGAGCTCGGACATGAGCATCCGTATCCAGGTCGCGCGCTCCGGGAGCTCGATGCCCAACAAACTCTCGGCCGCAAGACAAAACACGAGTTCGTTGTTGAGAGGCGAGAGGTAGTCCATTCGGGTCACGTTGGTGGTCCCTTGGAGATAGGTGAGATTCTCGGCGGTCTTCTCCATGCCCGTGTGCAGGTAACCAACCACTGGTTTGGAGCGCAGCACCGTCTCTCCCTCGATCTCGAGCATGATTCTCAGCACGCCATGAGTGGACGGATGTTGAGGTCCCATGTTGATGATCATGCGTCCGTCATCGGAATCGCCCTCGAGCTCCGCTTCGCCCTCGGGAATCCTCAGGGTGGAGCCGATCTCCTTTGCGAGTGCAGCCGCTGAGGTGGTTGAACGATCACCAAGCTCCTGAAGTCCCTCCGAGGTCTCCTGAACCAATCCAAACCGATTATCGCCCTCTGGGCGAATAACCGTATAGATAGCATTCGTCATCGGTTGCGCTTCACCTCCTTGAACTGCACCGGAACCCTACCAACCCCATAGTCTTTGCGCAACGGATGACCCTCCCAATCCTCCGGCAAAAGGATGCGAGTCAAGTCAGGGTGATCCTCAAAACGAATACCGAACAGGTCAAACACCTCTCGCTCCATCGCCTCAGCGCCCGGATAGAACCCGAAGATCGAAGGCATGAGCGGGTCTTGTTCAGGCACTTGAACGCGAAGTCGCACGATAGCCGGAGGGGCGAAAGCCCGCAAATTGACCACCAACTCGAACCGCTCAAGTGACACGCCATCCACGAGGTCTCGCGTTGGGTTATTGAGATAGTCCACACACGTCAAATCAGCGAGGTAGATATAACCTTCGTCGTGGCGTGCTTGCACCGTGGAGAGGTACGCGGACCTCTCTAGAACCATGACATCAGACAAGGTCCTCGACACCTCCGAGCATCTTCGTGGTGGCTGGCTCGCCAATCATTTTGACCGTCGTGCCCTTCTCGCCGGCGGCCCTACGACGAAGGATCTCGCCCGTCTGGATCTGATGGTGCAGCGTCAAGATGGCGTGCATCAAGGTCTCTGGGCCGGGAGGACAACCAGGCGCATAAACATCGACGGGCACGATCTGATCGACGCCCTGGACGATGGCGTAGTTGTTGAACATGCCACCAGTCGAGGCGCAGACACCCATCGAGATCACCCACTTGGGCTCCATCATCTGGTCATAGACCTGGCGCAGCACCGGTGCCATTTTTTGTGACACTCGGCCAGCGACGATCATCAGATCAGATTGACGCGGCGAGGCCCGAAAAACCTCCATGCCGAATCGAGCAAGATCAAAATCGGCTGCACCGCTGGCCATCATCTCGATCGCGCAGCAGGCGAGTCCAAAAGTTGCAGGCCACACGCTGGCCTTACGCGCCCACTGAACCAGCTTCTCTACGTTGCCGGTCAGGAAGTTGTAACTCAGGTCTTCAAGTGGCATCAGTTGCGACCCCCTCGGACCATCGAGGCGGTCAGTTCCTTCAAATCGACGCGACCAGGGACCCTCGTCGAGCCAGAGGACGCACTGCGAGTCGGCCCCCAGCTCAAGGCTCCATTCGCCACAAGATAGGCAAAGGCAACAAAGACTACCAGTGCAAAAGTGGCGATCTCGATCACACCGAAAGTACCGAGCTCACCGGAGGCGGCAGCGAAAGGATACAGAAAGATGATCTCGATATCGAAGATGATAAAGATCATGGCGACCAGGTAAAAGCGCACGGGAAACCGCTCGGCTACCTCGGTCCGTGGAACAATACCACACTCGTATGGTGCGGACTTTGCTCGATGGGGCCTTCGGGGAGCAAAGAGCCCCGAAGCGATAAACGAGCCTGACGCAAAGAGCCCACCAAGCGCGAGCATGATGACTATTGGAAGGTACTGAGCCACCTCACCTCATTTCTGTCACTATCACTGTAAAGGCGTTCGTGGTTGTCACCCACACGTACTTCTATCTTGGTACGGTTCGCCCCACTCGTGCAAATCCGCCTCCAATCTATGGTGGTGATTCCTGCTTGCCCAAGAGAAATCCAGAGATAACCAGCGAGCTCGGTCTACGATGGAAGATGTGAGTAAAAATACCGCAGACGAGGTGTCAGTCGATGTCGTAGTAATCGGAGGTGGCCCCTCCGGTGCCGCGGCCGCCCATTGGCTCGCGATACGCGGGGTGCGGGTGGTCGTCATCGAGAAGAAACAATTCCCGCGTGACAAGACCTGTGGAGACGGCCTCACCCCAAGAGCCGTCGTTCAGCTTGAGGCCATGGGGCTACAAGCAATGCTCGATCAACAACACAAGTATCTAGGTTTGCGGGCGATTGCGCATGGCCGCGCCTACGAGCTCCCCTGGCCTAGCCTTCCGAATTACCCTGATTATGGTTACGTCGTGCGAAGGTCCGTCCTCGACCAGGCAGTACTCGAACGAGCTGGTGAGGTTGGGGCCAACGTCCTCTATCACCATGAAGCGATAGAGGCAACACTCGACGCCGGCCACATCCAGTCGCTTCGTGTCAGAGTTCTCGATACTCAGGATGAACTCAGTCTGAAGGCGAAGATCTACGTCCTGGCAGAGGGGTCGAACGCACGGATTGCCCGATCGATTGGTGCACATCGTGACCTGAAGAAACCGCTCGGCCTCGCGATTCGCGGATACTACGACACCGATCGAAGCGACGAAGACTGGATTGAGTCACATCTTGATCTCCGCGATGCAACTGGCGCAACCATCCCGGGTTATGGATGGATCTTCCCGGCCGGAGACGGCACTGCCAATGTCGGCTTCGGTTTGCTATCTAACAGTCAACGCTGGCGCAAAATGAACACCACGCACGCCCTTGAGCGCTTCGTCTCCCAGAACGAACGCGATTGGCACTTTCCTCCGGGCCTCGGGGCCAATGGCGCTACCGGTGGAAAATTGCCGATGGGCCTCAGCGTCGTCCCGCGCTCCGGCCCCAACTATCTCTTGATAGGCGACGCAGCCGCCAGTATCAATCCGTTCAACGGCGAGGGTATCTCCTATGCCTATGAGACTGGTCGGCTTGGGGCCGACGCGATCACCCAAAGCCTCGGCACCGGCGATGCAAGGCCGATCGTCGAGTTCTCTCGCTCCCTCGATGCCCATTACGCTGGGTACTACGCCACTGGACGGCTTTTTGTGAAGGCGATATCTAACCCTCGCTTGATGTCATCTGGCGTGTGGCTCACGATGAGGTCAAAGCAGACGATGGCGCCGGTGGTGGCAATCATGGCTAACCTCATGTCGGCGACCACATCCGCACGGATCGAACAGATCTATCGTCTGACCCAGCAGCTGCGCGAAAAGCAGGCCGGCTAACCATCTGGCTGACCTCGACGGTGCCAACACTGGCCGTGAACACCCGTGTTGTTAACAGCCACCATCGTCAGTGGTCATGTAGACGTGCCAGACGACGCGCGACGCCACTGGTCATGGGCCTCTGCTGCCGCCGCAGACGCGATGTCAATCGTCTTGTCAATGTCGTCAACTGAGTGCGCAAGCCCTGGAAAAAGAATCTCGTAGGGTCCTGGTGCTAGCGCAATGCCTCGCTTGAGCATCGCATGAAAGAAGTGCGGGTAGACCCCGCGCTGCACGGACGAAACCGCTTGCTGGTAATTCGTAACTGACTCGTCTGCAAAGAAGATTCCAAGGAGTGAGCCGACGCGTTGTATTTGAACTGCAAGGTCTGCCTCTTCGATCACCTTGGTAAGCCCAACCTCGAGTTGCTCAGCTCGGCCAGTCAGCATCCGGTAGCTCGCCACGTCCAGCAGGCGAAGCGCGGCTGCTCCTGCGGCGGTGGCTAGCGGGTTGCCCGACAGTGTGCCGGCCTGATAGACAGGGCCGACGGGAGCGAGATGGTCCATCACGCGCTCAGGCCCCGCAACTGCGCCGACCGGTAGTCCACCTCCAATCACCTTGCCAAAGCACCACAGATCCGGCGTGATGCCAAACAGGGAAGACGCTCCGCCTTCGGCAACACGAAAACCGGTGATCACCTCATCAAATATCAACAAAGCACCCACCTGTTCGGTCAGCGAGCGCAGCTCGGCAAGGAAGCCAGGACTCGGGGGAACCAGTCCCATGTTCGCCGCCACCGGTTCAACAATGATGGCCGCGATCGTCTCGTCGACCTCGGGAACTTCGTTATAGGGGACCACAATCGTGTCGGCCACGGCTCCGGTTGTCACACCAACTGAAGCCGGCAACCCCAACGACGCCACCCCTGAACCACTCGCCGCCAACAAAGCGTCAGAGTGCCCATGGTAGCAGCCTTCAAACTTGATTATTTTGGACCGGCCAGTGAACCCACGCGCCAGACGCAAGGCCGTCATCGTTGCCTCCGTCCCAGAACTGGTCAAACGAACCAGATCTACGCCGGCCACCTTCTGCTTGATCAGCTCCGCGAGTGCAACCTCACCAAGCGTCGGAGCCCCGAAGGTCGTCCCACGGTGGGCAGCCTCCAGTAGCGACGAGAGGATCCCAGGATGGGCATGCCCGTGGATGATGGCGCCGTAGGACTGGACGTAATCCAAGTACCGGCGGCCCTCCACGTCAGTGATGTACGAACCTTGACCATCATGGACGAAGAACGGGACACCTCCCACCGCTCCAAAGGAGCGCACCGGGGAGTTGACGCCTCCCACCAGAGCAGCACAGGCTCGTGCAAAAGCTGTCTCGTTCGTCATCGCTTCTCCGTTCTTCAAAGCCACGGGGCAACCTCCTTCGCAAAATAGGTCAGAACGCTGTCCGCGCCGGCGCGGGCGATCGCTGTCAGCGATTCCAGTACGGTCTGGCGTCGATCGATAAAACCCGCATCGGATGCGGCCACAATCATGGAATATTCACCAGAGACCTGGTAGGCAACCAGTGGAACTGGACAGATTGGGCGGACCTTCGCGATCACATCGAGATAGAACGACGCGGGTTTGACCATCACCATGTCCGCACCTTCTGCGAGATCCAGCTCGACCTCGAGGAGCGCCTCCCGTTGGTTGCGGTAATCCTGCTGATAGGCCCGCCGGTCGCCACCATCGGCTATCTCAACGTCCACTGCCTCGCGAAAAGGACCATAGAGCGCGGAGGCATACTTTGCCGAATAAGCAAGGATGCCACACTCGGGTGCACCGCATGCATCAAGTGCCTCCCGGATCGCCGCGACTTGGTGATCCATCATCCCCGACGGAGCGACCATATCGACACCCGCCTGTGCCAAGGACTGGGCCAGCTCTTGGTAGCGAACAAGGGTACGATCATTGTCGACTCTGCCCTTTGCGTCGAGTACACCACAATGTCCATGCGTCGTGTACTCATCGAGACACAGATCGCTGATGACGAAAAGGTCATCGCCAAACGCGGTCTTCAACGCATCGATGCCACGCTGGAGGACAAAGTCTCCTCGACAGGCATACCTTCCATCCTCGTCCTTGCGGTCGGTCACACCAAAAAGCAGAACACTGCTGACACCAGCCTCCAGAAGCCTGTCGGCCTCCTCCTTTGCACTCGCAATCGAATGTTGAAACACGCCAGGCATCGAGACGATTGGAACCGGATGGTCGATCCCGTCTCGAATGAACATAGGAAGGATGAGTTGGGTACGGCGCAGGTGGGTTTCGGCGACGAGCTCTCTGACCACAGACGTAGCACGCAGGCGTCGCGGCCGTCGAAAAGATTCCATGTGACCAGCCTACCCAGTCAGCTGGTCGCCCGACGGGCGACCAGCTTCATGACAAGCTCAAGCAAGCCATGTGCAGAGAACTCTTGGGCCACGTGTGGTTGCGTGACACCGATCGATTGCAAACATTTGGCCGTCACTGGCCCGATCGCCACGGCATGTTGCGGTAGCACCCCCGGATACTGCTGGCTAAACCCATCGACAGTTGACGCTGAGGTAAAAATCACAATGTCGATCCCTTTGGCCTGTTCATGAGTCATCACCGGATCGGGAATAGCCACCTGGTACGCCTCGACGAGGTCCACCGACCAGCCTTTGGAGCGCAAGCCGTCAACGACGACATCACGAGCGACGCGGGCCCGCGGGAAAAGCACTCTCCCCGTGCCAGCCGGGAACGCAGCCACCAACGACTCCCCCACAAACTCTTGAGGCACAAGGTCGCAGCCAATTCGGTACCCAGCCAATGCTGCCTGGGTGCCAGAACCGATGCAGGCGATCTTCACCCGAGCCAATCGGCGTAGGTCCCCACAGTGGTTCAGTGTGCGTTGGACGCCATTTTTTGAGGTAAACACCAACCAATCGTAACGTTCCACCTGCTCCATCGCCGTGCGCAGTGCAGCGCCACCGTCAGAAGGTTCACGAAGTTCGATCGCTGGTGCCTCGACGACCATAGCCCCAAGGTCTCGTAGCCGTCTCGCGAGGGCATCACCAGGGTCGAAGGGTCGCAACAGCGCAACACTGAGACCAGCCAGCGGGCTCGATCCTCGCCACGCCAACTCCAGTCCTGCAGTCTTGCCAACAATGATCACTGCAGGTGAACTCACAGCAACATCACCAACCTGAGCCAACGTCGTTCTCAATGATTGCTCCTGGGGCCAGGTTACCGACTCGATCACCGCGACCGGGGTTGTGGGATCCATACCCGCATTTATCAGTGACGTCGCGATGTAGCGTCGATGGGCGACACCCATGAGAACAACGATCGTCAACCCCGAGGCGACAAGCGCTGACCAGTCGTAGTCCAGAGGAGCGTCGGCATGTCGATGTCCTGTTATCACCAGAAAGCCATCTGCCAACCCTCGATGGGTCACCGGGATCCCAGCAAAGGCTGGGCCAGCAATGGCCGAGGAGACGCCAGGCACTACCTCTACGGAGATACCGGCCTGTAACAGCGCATCGACCTCCTCGCCACCTCTTCCAAAGAGGAACGGATCGCCACCTTTGAGGCGAACCACAAGGTCATGCTCCCTGGCAAGGCTGACAAGCTCTTGATTGATTGCCTCCTGCGAGAATGACGCTTGCCCCGGACGCTTACCAACATCCACAATTTTAACATGTGGCGCAATGCGCTGTTTCAACCGGCTGTCTATCAGGAAATCTGTGACCACGACCTCCGCTGAGTTCAGGAGCTCCAGACCCCGTACCGTGATCAGGCCAGGGTCGCCCGGGCCGGCGCCGACAAGGGCAACGCGTGACACCAACGCTTACCTTGTACCTTCCGAGGCCGTCAGCAGGTCAAGCGCCCCACGCTGGATCATGGTCTCGGCAAGCGTAGCTCCAAGCGAGGCCGGATCCTCACCAGCGAGACTGCCACGCAGTACCCTAGTTCCATCGGGTGCGGCAACCATGGCGTGAAGCTCGAGCATGCCATCCCTGTGTTCACAGAAAGCCCCAATTGGCAGGCTACAGCCAGTGCCAAAGGCCCGCAAAAAGCTTCGCTCGGCCTTGACGGCTTGCTCGGTGCGAGCGTCATTGAGGACATCAAGGATCGCAATCGTCGCGACATCGTCGGCCCTACACTCAAGGGCGATCGCCCCCTGACCGACCTGTGGAAGCATGACCTCTGGAGAGAGCGTCTCCATGACGTCAGGTTGCAGACCAAGCCGATCGAGTGCTGCTGCTGCTACAAAAATTGCGTCGAGATCTTGTCCTTTGGACAGCCGTGTTCGAATATTGCCGCGCAGTGAAGTAATCACAACGTCTGGTCGAAGCGCAAGGAGTTGCGCGGCTCGTCGCAGCGACGACGTCCCGACACGGGCTCCAGGAACAAGGCTATTTAAGGTAGATCCGACGATAGCATCAAGTGGATTCGCACGTGGTAACCAGGCGCCGATCACCAGCCCTTCGACGGGCGCGCTCGGGAGATCCTTTGCCGAGTGGACTGCCACCGAAGCCCTTCCGCCGAGCACGCGGTGCTGAATCTCCTTGACGAAAACACCCTGCCCACCGATCTCAGTGAGACTTCGCTGTTGGTCACGGTCGCCTTGGGTCTCCACAACGACGATCTCCGTGGGTGCCGACAGGAGCGATGCTACCCATTCGGCCTGCCAAAGCGCCAACTCTGAGCCTCGAGTGGCGAGCTTGATTGCACTGGTCATCGGGCGCAGCCCATCAAAGTTGAAAGATCATCTTGAACGTCTCAAGATACTCCGCAAACCCCTCCGACCCAGCATGCTCTCGAAGGGATGCCGCTGGCTGGTGAAGCAACTTATTGACAATCCGATGGGTCAGCAACTCCAACTCAGCCGCCACCTTGGGATCATCGTAATTCAACCGTTTGAGCGTACGTGTCAGCTCGCTCATTCGAACCTGCTCAGCCTGTTCGTATAGCTTGCGCAGTATCGGACCCATGTCTTCGATCCACACCAACTCTGCGAACGCCGCCAACTCAGCCTCGATAATCAACTCGACGGAGTTGACGGCTTCCATGCGCTCGGCAAGCTGGTCAGAGACGAACCGATTAACATCGTCAAGGTCGAGAAGGGTCACGCCAGCCACCTCTGCCGTCACTCGATCGACCGTCCGAGGACGGCAGAGATCGATAATCCGCAAGCCCGCAAACCCCTCTAATGCTGTCGCATCGAGAACCAAAGGAGTGGTTGAACCCGCCATAACGAGGGCGTCGAGCGAGCCAAGTTGATCAGAGAGGTTGCTCGTTGGCGCCACGCTCACCCCGACAAGTTGGCGCTCCAGAAGTTCGCGGCGCTCAGGAGACGATGACATGATCGTTACTGAAGCTCCCTTGTCAACTAGCACCCTGGCGACTTCAGAACCAATCGCGCCCGAGCCCACCACACCAACGCGTGGGCTCTCCAGTCGCGGGGCATCCTCCAAGATCGCCAGTAGCGCCGCCGCTGACGTCACCGAAACATTCCCAGATCCAATCATGGTCTCGTTACGTATCCGCTTGCCAACTTCAAGCGCACGCTCGAAATAGCGCCCGAGCGGACCCACGACGGTCATGCTCTCTCTGGCAGCAAGCAACGACTGCTTGACTTGGGCGAGAATCTCGCTCTCGCCAACGATCGCAGACTCGAGTCCACCCGACACCCGTAAGAGGTGATGAATCGCGGCTTTGCCGTAGAGAACTCGAGTGACCGGTTGCACACTCGCTACCGGAAGTTGCAGCACCTGGGCAAAAACATCCGCCACCTCATCAACTGTGGAGTGGAACTGCCCCGCCATGATGTAGAGCTCCGTCCGAGCACAGGTGCTGAGAAGCAGGGCCTCTTCGATTATCCCACGCTCTATCAAACCCCTCAGTGCATCTCTCAATGCATCTTCAAGCGGCCGAGTAAGAGCGAAACGATCAAAGTCCGACCCAAGGTCAGACTCATTAACACTTAAGAGAATGAGAGACATGCATTACCACCGCTACAAAACAGAACCTTTGACGTCTTAAGTGTACCGCACGACCAACCCCTAGCCGAAACGCCAGCTGCGCATCAGCTTCAGCTGAGTTCGAATGATACCCCATAACGGTCATCCCTTAGCCCGCTCCGAGAGTGCTCGCGCCTGCTCAGTGGCTGCGCGCACCGCCGCTAGCGTCTGGTGACGCAATCCGAACTCCTCAAACACCGCAATCGCTGCAGCAGTCATCCCTCCCGGGGAGGTGACCGCAAGCCTCATCGCCCGCGGGTCATCCTGCCGAGTTTGCGCCAAGAGTCCCGCACCTCGAATCGTGGCACGCGACAAGTCGAGCGCCAGTGCAGCAGGCAAACCGAGCGTAATGCCAGCCTCTTGCATGGCCTCTAACAGCAAGAAGACGTAAGCGGGTCCGCTCCCGGACAACGCAGCAACCGTATCGAATTGTTGCTCAGCAACTACAAACACGTCACCGACGAGCGCGAACAACTCGCTAGCGCGGATTACCAGGTCATCGGAACCTTCTAGGGCACAAATGGCGGTCACTCCCGCCCTGATTTCACACGCGGTGTTCGGCATCGCACGCACAACTCGCGCCCCTTTAGGCGCCCAGGCGTTCAACTGATCGAGACGAATGCCCGCAGCGACCGAGATAACCTTGGCGCCAGACGGCAATTGTTCCAAAACTCCGCGGATGTGGTGTGGCTTCACGGCAAGGAGGTAGACGTCGGCAGCCTCAAGTGCAGTAAGGGCGATACCTTGGGGAACCCGCGACGCGACGGCCTGTGCCTTGCTCAGTGTGTGATCGAGGATGGCAATCGATCCAAGACCATCGCCAGCGATGCCCATGCCAATAGCTAACGCAGCTCCCATGTTTCCGCTGCCAACCACCAATAAATCGTGCACGGCTGTTGCCTCCTTGTCTCATCCCAGGAAACTCAACTAAAGACCAAGGGTAGTCGCGCTACTCAGTACGGGGAAGTTGCAAACTATGCACAACTCGTGCAGCTGGCCAACACCCCTTGTTGCACGACGCGTTCGACAACGCCCGTCAATCTCTCAGCACTCGCAGCCCAGGTAAACTCCTCAGCCCGAGTTGCAGCACGCTTGGCCATCACTCGATACTGCACAGGGTTGCATAGCAACCGCTCAATGGCGTCGGCAAATGCGCCGGCACGACGTTCTTGTACCAAGATGCCGGTCTTGCCGTCATCTACGACTGTCCTGAGTCCACCGACATCGGTGGCAACGACCGGCGTGCCACACCCCATCGCCTCGAGCGCAACCAACCCAAAAGACTCGCTCACCGAAGGCACCAACACCACATCAGCAGCCCGGTAGTACGTCGAGAGGATTTCATGTGGCATCGGATCAAGCACGGTCACCCAATCCTCAAGGTGATAACGATGAATCAGACTTTGCACGCGATCGAACTCTTGCGCGCCATCGTGACCAGACGGCCCACCCACGATCAGCAACCGAGCATTGCGATGAGCACGCATGGCAACCAATGTCTCCACCGCGAGCGCAGTACCCTTTAATGACTGAATGCGCCCAACGTAGAGTACAATCGGAACACCATCATTGAAACCAATGGCTTCGCGCGCTGGTCCAGATGACCCAGGTGAGAAAAACGCGCGATCGATGCCAAGTGGCAGATGGACGATCTTGGCTTCAGGCGCCTGATACATGTCGAGTAACCACCGCGCCTCATCCTGGCCAGATGCTAGTACCGCATCGGAGCAGCCCAAGATGCGTGACTCCTGGTGAATACGTAGGCTCGATCGATCGTCCACCGATGCACCAACGGATCGTTTGGCCTTTTCCAACGTGTGAAACGTAGTAATCATTGGAATGTTGAGATCATGCTTGACGCGATGTGCAGCGACTCCAGAGAGCCAGTAGTTCGCGTGCACGGCATCGTAACGAACTGACGATCGAAGCATGTGTTCGATCACACGATCCGCAAACTCGGGAATTCCCAGATAGTCCGGCCCTGCAGCTTGGCCCTCGCCAGATCGAACAGGCAAGGAGTGCAGCCAGAGGCCAGACTCGAGGCGGAATGACTGTTGATCAGCGGTACCGACATTAGCCGAATAAACGTCACAGTCGACACCAGCGCGGGCAAGATGGGTCGCAAGGGCCCTCACGTAAACATTCATGCCACCGTTGACTCCCGACCCTGGCACCGCCACGGGAGAGGCGTGGTAGCTAATTACTGCTAGTCTCAAGATGCTTTACCCCTGGCACAAGTAGCTATCATGGCTAGCCTAACCGCCAGACCAAGCCACTTGTTCCGAAACAACAGCGAGGCTGACTAGGTGCCGCTGACCGGATGCTGTTGATAACGCCTCACAAGCTCGCTGCCAAGGAGGTCTAGACGCTGGTGCAGCTGCCTTCGCAACCCAGAAATCGTTCGCTCACCTTCTTGCAAACGTGCCTGATAGCTGACAAGCTGAGATGCATCGAGAAGGTCGAGCGAATGCGTTCGATCACCTCCAACGAGCAGGCGCAAATAGGCCTCCGCGCTGACCATATCGTCCTCTGGGATCTCAACCTCCACATGGCGCTCGGCCAAAGGCGCAGGATCCGAATGCGGCGTTACCACAGAAACGATGGCACCTGTCCCCGCAGTATGGAGTTCAGTCGCGATATCGAGTCGCGCCTGGAGGACTCGTCGTGCATACGACACCGAGTTTTCAAGTCTGCGGCCTGCTTCACGCATCGACCGGAGGGTCTCAACGGGAGCCGCGCTCAATTCGAGCTCGTCTGCCTCCTGAAGCCACTCATTGATCTGAACCCGGAGGTCCACCATGCTCACCCCTTTGTCACTACCAGCTTACTCTACCCACCCAGCAGGCTTCCCACTCTCTCCGGAGGATAATATCGGTAAACGGCCCATCCGATCACGCTATCACGCGGGAGCCAACCTAACTGGCGACTATCCGTCGAGTATTTATCGTTGTCTCCCTGCACCCAGACCTTTGCGCGGCGACGAAATCGTAACCGTTTGACCATGTCATCGCTGGAACGTGCATCCCGAACGATGATGATCTTGCCAATTGGTGGCCAAGGAAACTTCACCACCAAGAGCCGATCGCCGTTCAACAACGTAGGTTCCATCGATGGACCGCTCACCTCGTACCTGCTAATCGCAAACAATGTCGAGGCTAACGCCATTGTGGCTAACGACAGCACAGCTCGATTCCGCCTTTTTGACCGACGAGCCCGTGGGTCGCACCTGCCACTGGTCCGATTCATGCGGCGCACCCCTGGTAAGATACTGGTGTCCATGCATAACAAGAGAAAGGACAACCTATGTTGCTCACAAAAATGCTCACGTTGGTAGATACACTACGCGCCCCGGCACAGGCCTCGGCGCACTGCGATCTGCCCTGCGGTGTCTACGACCCAGCGCAAGCAAGGATTGAGGCCGAGTCGATCAAGGCAATCGTTGAGAAATATAACGCGTCTGATGACCAATACTTCCGCGACCGGGCAACGCTCATCAAAGAGGAGCGCGCCGCAGAGGTCAATCGTCATCTTGACGTCCTTTGGTATCAGTACTTTCAGCCGGCCCACCTCGAAAAGTATCCGCAGTTGCATGAGGTCTTTTGGAATGCCAAGAAGCTGACGAGCCAGGTGAAGCGCACCAATGACACCGCAGTGGCTGATCAACTTCTTGCCAGCATTGGGCAGATCAGTGACATTTTCTGGGAGACCAAGAAGTAGTATCTTCCGGGACCGTGCCCGCTCCAGCGGGCACCGCCGGGCCGCTAGCTCATCCGGTAGAGCAGGGGACTTTTAATCCCAAGGTGCAGGGTTCGAGACCCTGGCGGCCCACCGTTTGACCAGGGATAATCGACTTTGTGACATGAGTTGCAAGCTAATGTGACATGAGTTGTGACATGGCGAGACTTGCGAACCCCCAGCTAAGCAATAAAATTGTCCGATGCGCGGCAGTATCGCACCTCACAAGGGTCAACCAGACGTTTGGAGGCTTCGCGTCTATCTCGGAACAGATCCAGTTACAGGCAAAGAACCGTACCGCTCGAAGGTAGTTCACGCACCCAAACGTCGGGCCGAGAAGATCCTGAATCAGATGGACCAGGAGGCAAATGCCCCAGTCTCGACTACCTCGTCTATGGCGGCAGAGCAACTTCTGGGCCACCTAATCAACTACCTTCGCACCAACGGACGATCACACACGACAAAAAAGCGGGCTACGAGTGACGAATCCGCGACCATCTAGTACCGGCGATAGGTGATATCCCCATTGGACCTCCTCACCAGATGGGACACACAACTCTGCTTAGCTATGCGGTCTTTACTCCCGCATTTCTATGGATACCCTGATCGCTGACACGCATTCCAGCGCTAACGGTCAGGCTGCTCTCGATAGTTATCAGAACTTCGCGGCCCTACAACTCCCCGTTGTCTACCAACCGAAGGCACCGTACATGCTGTCGATGATATCGAGCAAGCTTAAGGGCGTCGTGCAGAGTCCATATCTGGAGCTGAATGCCCAAGATTGGTACTTCACGAAATGAGCCACGTGTTGTCGTTAGCGAACACATCATGCAACAGTGAACGACCCAGCTTCAATGGCTCAGCCCTATCATAGGCTTGGTCGGCCAACCCGAATCGGCGAGATCCGGCCAACGCAAATCAGATTTGGCCCTCTCGGGTTCTCCATGACCGCGCGCGCACGAGATTGACTTCGTCTCCGGAGCGAAGCTGAGCACAGAGGCTCGCCGAGGCCTCGTCGACGACACCGATCACCGGATAACCCCCGGTGGTCGGATGGTCAGCTAGAAAGACCACGATGTCCCCAGTTGGTAAGAGCTCCAGCGCGCCCCACACCACCGCCTCACTAGCGAGCTCTTCGTTCGAGTCTCGATCGATTGGGTTGCCCTTTAAGCGCAGAGCTATCCGATTACTTTCCGGTAGCACCTGGTAAGTTTGGCCAAAGAGAGCGTGCTCTGCCGCTCTTGTCAGGTATTCGCGACGGGGTCCAGGGTGCACCTCTACTTTCAGGTAGTCGCCAAGAGGGAGGTAGGGTGCAAAGTCGACGGCCGGCATGCTCGGTGGGCATGGGCCGATCTTAATCAACTGATTGGCTACCAACGGAGGTGGACCAAGGCCAGAGAGCAGGTCTCGTGAGCGACTGGAGAGTACCGGCGTAACTTGAAATCCACCCGCTACCGCGACATAGTTACGCAAACCGACCGCTGCCGTGCCAACATTCAGGCGACCCCCTGGCGGCACGTACACAGGCATGCTCCAGCTGACCGTTTGATCATTGACACTCACGTCAGCCAAAGCTCCGGTCACCGCAACGAGGGCGCCCGAAGAAAAAGAGAGTGAGACGCCATCGAAGGTGGTTTCAAGAACGGCGGCTCCCACCTGGTTGCCAACCAGGCGGTTTGCGAGATGGTAGCTCTTGGGGTCCAAGGCACCGGAGCGAGGTACTCCAAGATGGGCGAAACCTGGTCGTCCAGCATCTTGAAAGGTCGTGAGCATCCCAGGGCGTACAACAGTGACAAAGTCTTGCTCGCGCTCCATCAGTCACCCTGTCTCAGATCGGTACGAAGATGACGCGAGTGCCCGGGGTGAGAAGCGCTGGAGGTTCTCGGTTCTCGTCCCAGATACTGGTGTCACTACGACCGATCAACTGCCAGCCCCCGGGAGAGGATCGGGGGTAGATGCCAGTGTATGAACGTGCAAGTCCAACACTGCCGGCACCAACGTTCCCCCTTGGGGAGGCTCGACGTGGTACCAAGTGATCCTGGTCCAGGCTTTGGATGTATGCGAACCCGGGCGCAAACCCACAGAATGCCACTCGATGGGGAAGTCGCGAGTGGTAGTACACTACATCTTCGTTCGACATCTCCCAAAGTTCGCCGACTCTGTCAAGGTCCGGGCCGTCGTAGCGACATTCGATCTCCACGGTTGTTGTGGGCCGAACTTCACCAGCTTGAAGTTGCCACGAGCACACGTCAGCCTTCGCAGTATGAAGATCGGTGACGCCGTCGAAGAGCACCGTGCGTTCGCCGGGCACAATATCGACCACTTGGGCGATCCAGCCGGTGTCGTTACGATTCGCCACCTCGTTAAGCAAAGCCATGACCTGTGAATCGTCCTCTACCTCGACGAGAAACGCCTTCGGTCCTGATGGAAGGATGCGGAGCATTAGAACACTTCACACAAGATGGCAATCGTTCTCATTACCCTCGTGTCGACAGATACCAGCCCGGCATTTGTGTGATGACTTGAGCTGATAAGCTTCTCGGCCAATATGAGTCCTCCTCTCAATTCTGTTGCGGATGGTCTTCTCCTTGTCGGCGCAGCTCGTGTAGGTTCATCGTTGTGCTATCCAAAGGAAGCGACAAGCACTTGCGCATCCTCCAGGGTCTTGCGCACCGCCGCTGCGAGAGTTAGCGCCCCGGGGCTGTCGCTATGAATACAGATGGATTCACAGTCAACGGTGACCGGAGCTCCGTGGATATCGTAAATTGGTTGATGAGAGGCGAGCGCTAGTCCTCGTGCAGCAACGACTTCTGGATCGGTCACGACGGCCCCGGGTGTTGTACGCGATACCAGTCGACCCTCCGAGGTGTAGGCTCGATCTGCAAATCCCTCTGAAATGGTCCTGATACCAGCTTCACCAAATACCTGAACAGATGGACTCTTAGCAAGGGTGAGAACGGGTAGCGATGGGTCATACTCCAACACCGCGGTGGCCATCGCCTTTGCCAAGGTTGCATCGACGGCCAAATCGTTGTAGAGAGCACCGTGGGCTTTGATATAGCGAAGTCGAGTTCCGTGACGTTGACAGAATGCCTGCAAGGCACCAATCTGGAAAGTCACGTCGGTGATAAGCTCAAGCGGGCTGACTTGGATGTGGCGCCGACCGAAGCCTACGAGGTCTGGGTACGAGACGTGTGCCCCGATCGCCACGCCGTGTGCTGTGGCAAGCGCTACGGTGGCATCCATCGTTCTGGGGTCACCAGCATGGAAGCCACACGCAATGTTGGCACTCGTCACGAAATCTAAGAGCTCTTCGTCCTTGGCGACATGGTAGAGGCCAAAGCCCTCTCCCATGTCGCAGTTAAGGTCGATGTGCATTTGTCCACTCAAGTCGCTGGCACCCCTTGCAATCTGGCATTTACCCGCATTCTAGTAGACCAAGTCTTGCGCCAGAATGGGACCGCACGCCTGGGCTAAGGACGCTGAATCTCGATGGGTGGCATGTCTGCGGATAATCGGCGACTGTGGTGGGAATCGACGCTAACTCACTCTGGAAAGAGCGGAAAGTGCCAGCCGTTCAATTCCCGTCTACGAGACGAACTCTTGAAACGGTGAGCTGTTCACCTTATGTCGAGTGAGCACAACTATTGACTAACAACTATCGCCACGACTACAACCAGACCCAAAGCGCATAGCTCTCTTGGCTACCTCAGTCCCTACGAGTTCTTGGCCCCAGACATTAGGACCCAACTGATGGTGCTCACTCACGTCACGCAAACCCGAGGCCACAACGGGCGAGAACTACTTGGGATCTAGGACCCCGTAGGAGCGAGGCAGGTAAAGCGTGGGTGGTCTTCTCACAAACGAAGTGGACCGCGCCCAAGGGGCGGTCCAGATATCGCTCGTCCCTCTAGAGTTTTGGATAAACAGGATGATTGACACCTGGCAGCCGTTTTCCGTCATAGATACGTGAGCGTTAGTGAATCAGCTCGGTCTCGTTGGGCAGCACTTCAGCCAGGGACTGATCAAACGTTGCGAGTGAACTACCCCCACCTGAAGGTGGAGGCTTCGTAAGCTAGTCTCGGTCACGCTGCAACCGTCCTCTGGCTCACGCTGTTTTCCCGCTTCCGCGGCCCGTAGAAGCCGCAAAGCTAAGCAGAGTTGCGTGTCCCATTTAATGCGGAACTCCAAATTCTTCCCCCACACCACTGGCGGTATCCCGCCGCCTTCTCAGTGTGGGACATGAACACAGCGGCGTCCACTACCACACGTCGACTCATGATGCTACAGCACTCCGTGAATTGGTGAACCCAAGGCCCACGCACTGTTCGGTGCTCCCGAAGTCCTCGGAGGGCTCTCGAAAGCACCGCCCAGGCAACACCGCAACAACACCATCAGGAGCCCACACCCACCGACCGCATGATGACTAAATCGCTTCAACAAATTCCCCACAACCGAGCTCGGGATCGTATCGATACACACAACGACCACGAGAAAACGCTAGCTCAACACGTGACATGACATCAAGAGGATCACCTGACCAGACGCAGAGTTCAGCATCTTTACCAACGGCCAAAGAGCCAACTCTGTCAGCAATGCCAACGATCCGAGCCGGGTTGATCGTTATGGCCTCAAGAGCCGTTCTGCGGTCCAAGCCTTCCTTCACTGCAAGGGTCGCCTGATGGACCAAGAAGTGCAAGGGGACAACCGGATGATCGGTAGTTATGGCAATCGTTACCCCGGCCTTGGCCAGCCTGCCCGGGTTACGGAGCGATCGATTGATCAGCTCGGCCTTCGATCGCGAGGTAAAGAGCGGACCGATGATCACCGGGATGGATCGGGCAGCGAGACGATCAGCCACGAGGTACGCTTCAGTCCCGTGGTCGATCACCAAATCATATCCAAACTCTTCGGCAATCCGAACTGCCGTCATGATGTCGTCGGCACGATGGCTGTGTTGTCGCCATGGTATCTCGCGACGTAGAACTCTTCCCAGAGCTTCAAGCTTGAGATCTCTGTCGGGAGCTTTTGCATCGTCTTCTCCCTGCGTCGCTCGCTCCTTAGACCGCTCGTAGTTTTGGGCCTTTGTCAGTGCGTCTCGAATGACGCTCGCCGTCCCGAGTCTGGTACTCGGCATCTGCTTGCGATCTCCATACACGCGCTTTGGGTTCTCTCCCAAAGCGGACTTCATCCCACTCGGCTCCCGAAGCACCATTTCATCTACAACGCGTCCAAAGCACCGTAATGCAACGGTCTGTCCACCAATAGGATTACCAGATCCTGGATTCACGTTGACGACGAGCACGCCGCCTTCGATTGCGTCACGAAAGCCTATATCGTCAGGATTGATCGCGTCGAGAGCCCGAACCTGTGCAGTCACCGGCTCGGTCATCTCGTTCGTGTCATTACCGGCCCAACCACCAGCTTCTTGGTGAACACCGACGTGGGTATGGGCATCAATAAATCCAGGAACCACCCACCGTCCCTCAAGATCAATGACGTTAGCGTTCTCCGGCACAGCAACAGAACTATCGCCTACCGCCGTGATAGCTCCATCAACGAAGACAATTGTGCCGCCGTGAATTGGATCTCCTTCTATTGGAACGATCACTCCGTTACGAAGTGCTATCGGCCGATCACTTCCGGCTCCCAAAATCGCCAAGGTACTCATACGCCTTCATCCTTCTTTCTCTCTCCACCCACTGTTCGTTTAGCGCGCGTCAGCGTCGCTTGTTAAACGCTCATCGTTCAGCCGATGCTCTTGGGGACCTTAGCTTGGTTTGCCTTAGAGCAGGGCACGAACTGCGTTAACGCTCAGCTATCCACCCTCAGCGGTGCGCTGAAAACCACGAAAGGTGACGCTCGATATAGTCGCACATCTGAGATGGCGTACGCGCCACGTGGAATCCTCCGGGATACCGCACCATCTGTGCTTCCTTACCGAGCTTGAGCAGTCCCTGAAAGATCTCCTCGCCTTGGCCAATCGGACAGCGCAGGTCACCCTCCCAATGGAGGACTTGCACCGGAGTGGTCACGTTCGGAAGATACGTGATCGGGGAACGCTCCCGGTAATATTGAGGGGCATCCCATGGCGAACCACCGGACTCAAACTCATTGAAATAAGGAATATCGGTGGTGCCGTACATACTCACAAGGTTCGAGACCGGGGCCGAGATGCAAGCTGCCTTAAAGCGTTCAGTGTGGCCAACTACCCAGGCCGTCATGAAACCACCGTAGGAGTAGCCTGCGACGTACATGTGCTCGGGATCTACCTCGCCTTGTTCCACAAGAGCATCGACAGCGCCCATAATGTCGAGATAGTCTTCGCCGCCCCAGTCTTTGGTGCAAGCCATGGCGAAGGCCTCTCCGAAGCTCTGACTACCGCGGGGATTTGGAAGCAGTACCGCGTAACCAGCGCTTGCGAGCGCCTGATAAAGCGCCATCATCGAGCCTTGGGGATGCCATCCATGAGGTCCACCATGAATCTCCAACACTAGCGGCAACGCCTTTCCTGGAGTGTGGTTCGATGGGTAGAGGACAAAGGATGCGATCTCCATGCCATCGTGTGCACGATGAGAGACGCGGCGCAGCTCAGCGAGCTCAACCTCTTGAACTAGGTCCAAGTTCACACGAGACACCTCTTTCTCGTGTGAACCGCTCGCATCAGAGCAGAACAGTTCAGGAAATCGAGACGGCCAGGTTGCAACGTAGGCTAAGACCCCAGCCTTGGCATCCACTGTTCCAATCTGTCGATCTCCACCAACAACAAATTGGGGGGTTCCTTCCACGCCATCGGTGCGCACTGAATAGACGCTCTGTGCCCCCTGATCAGCCACGAGAAACACCGCCTCGTTCTCGTCACGCCAAGCAAATGGGCGTCCGAGCGCTGGGAGGAGGCCCCAGACCGGCCTATCTAACGATGTCGTGAGACATAGCGGAGGGCGCTCAGCGCCGAGAGTCACCACAAAGAGATGTGAATTACGGCTCGAGTCGCCAGGTTGATTGGTGTGACCCACAAAACAGACCTGTCCGCCACCCGGAGAGAAACGTGGAGACCCACAGGTCGCTACCGGACCGGAGATTGCAATTGGTTCCCCACCAGCAAGTGCTAGCAGCCAAATCGAACGTTGCAACACCGTATTACGCGTCAGAGATCTATCTGAGGCGAATACAAGGCTATCACCACTCGGCGACCAGCTCGGGTCTACATCGTCCCAGTCCCCGAAGGTAACTTGTCGGTCCAGTCCGCTATCAGCATCCACCACGAAGATATGCTGACGACGCTCGTCGAAGCGACCAATATTGTCAAATCGGTTATAGAGACTCGTCCAGACCGTTGGTGCTGACTTCTCAACAGCAGACCGTTCATCGAGCGATCTCCACTCGCCTGTTTTAGCGCTTACCGCAAGCGCGGTTCCGTCTGGGGACCACGAAAATGCACTCACGCCGTGAGCCATAGAGGTCAGCTGGCGCGCCTCACCACCATCACTTGGCAACAGATAGACCTGCTTCTCCTTGCCTCTGTCAGAGAGAAATGCAAGAAAACGACCGTCCGGAGACCAACGCGGAGCGGTGTCTTTCGGACCAACGGTCACCTGGCGCGCGCTCCCGCCTCCATCAGTCCCCGAGATCCAAATCGATGTCTCTACTCGATCATCTGCCTCGGCTGCGTTACCAACGACATAGGCAACCTGCGTCCCGTCGAAGGAGAGGTCAGGATCGGCCAAAGTCCTAATCCTCCAAAAGTCCTTCACCTCAAAAGCTCGCTTACGCAACGTCATCACCCTGTTTTCGTCATTCCATCCTCGTGTCCCGCTAAGCCCCCGCAGTGACCAAGATCATGCAGGCAGACCTTTGTTCCGCAGTTGTTTCCGGACTCAACGTCACAGCGAACGCTCTCAAACGGCCAGTCCACTCGTACCCTCAGCGTTCGTGAGACAGTCCCACAGCCAAAGAATCAAAAACCGAAGACCAAGGAACTCAGACGAATCCCGCAAAGCTGCAGTCAGGTCTCAGAATCTAAACGAGCCACACTTGTCCACCTTCAGCGTCCCGACCGTACGGGGCACACAACCTTGTTCACTTAGTATTGCACAGACCGCCAAGGGGCTGCAAGCAAATACTCTGTTTTCAGCACTGAAAGGTAGAGCACTACGAGCTTGTCCCGGCGCGCCGAGTCGCAAAACTCAGTACCTGCTCAATCAGGGGAGAGTGACAGCAAACGGAATATCCGACACCGAAATCGCACGAGACTGGCTCCTCCTGGGCACACTGCTCCTGTGACATCTCAGGGCCAGTACTTCGCCGATCTTAGGATCAACAGTTCGCCAAACTCGAGGCATACACGAATATTGCGCAACGGAGCCGACAAAACCGTGACCGGAACCAGTTTGGGTGCGGTTGATAACCAGTTAACTAATTGGGCATGATTCCGACAAGAGCGTCCACAGGCGCGCTAGCAGGAGACACCAGAATGCAGTGCGAGCAGTTGACGGGTTTCGGACCAACAGCCATGGTTCGAGTGTCGGGCCCAGCTGATGAAGCTTGTGGCCTTCATCAGCGCTTCGGCGCTGCGGGCTCCTTTACCCACTCTGTCAACGAAAACAACGCCAGCGATGACTTCGGCAATCTGCAAAAATTGATGTAATGTGATGCGACGCACAGGACGCACCCCCGTTAAAGAGAGCTTTCCGTTGCCCTCTAACGGTCCTATCAGCTTGGCCGTGAGATGGGGGCATCACCGGCGGTTCAACCGCCCACGAAAAGGAGCCGCGCAAGGCCATGCCGGGCCTTGCTCGATTGGTATTTGCTCCAAGCCTCACGCTCGATTAGCGTAGAGGCGATGAGAGATGGAAATCCATACCGGCTCGACCCGGCAGTCCGCCCTGAAAATTACGCCCTGGATCTACGAATTGATCCCGACAAAGACGACTACTCAGGCAAAGTCGAGATACTCTGCACTACGACGACCGAGGTAACCCAGGTTGAGATCAACGCCTGCGATCTAGCGGTCGACGACGTTGCGATCAAGGTCGGTTCGACTTTGACGAAGGCTGAGGCCTCGCTTGACAACGAAAGAGAGATCCTGACCATCACGTGCCCATCTCCCCTGCCGCTGGGCGCGTTCACACTTGTTGTTTCGTTTCGGGGCACCCTTCGAAGGGACCTACGTGGCCTCTATCTTTCAACCTACCTAGACGAACAGAGACAAACCCGCCGTTTGGCGACCACGCAGTTCGAATCGACAGATGCCAGGCGTGCCTTCCCCTGCTTTGACGAACCCGATGCAAAGGCAACCTTTGCCTTAACCGTCGAAATTCCGGACTCATGTCAAGCGGTTTCGAACTACTCCATCACGACACAAGGCCCCGCAGATACGACTGGGTGGCGTCGGGTCACCTTCGCACAGACGATGAAGATGTCTACCTATCTATTGGCGCTCGTCGTTGGCCACCTTGAATGTACCCCGGAACAGAAAGTGCGCGGCATCCCGGTGCGTCTTGTCGCGACCCCTGGGAAGTCGACGATGTCTGCCTTTGCACTCAGGGTCGCTGCTCACGCACTGGAGTTCTTTGAAGATTGGTTCGGAATACCGTATCCTGCGCCCAAGCTCGACCTCATCGCCATACCCGACTTTGCAGCTGGTGCCATGGAAAACCTGGGTGCGGTAACCTTTCGCGAGACAGACCTCCTGGTGACCGAAGACGATGCCTCAGAGGCCGAACTTGAACGAGTGTGTGCTGTGGTTTCTCATGAAATTGCCCACATGTGGTTTGGCGATCTTGTCACCATGAAATGGTGGAACGGAATCTGGCTCAATGAAGCCTTCGCCACTTATATGGAGGTCACCGCCAGTAACGACTTTGCTCCCCAATGGCATAGCTGGGCCTCGTTTGGAGTCGGACGTGTTCGCTCGCTGCTTACCGACTCTCTTCCCTCGACACGTGCGATCGAATATGATGTCATTGCCCCAAGCGATGCCGAGAACATGTTTGACGAACTGACCTACGAAAAGGGAGCTTCAATCCTCAAGATGACCGAGGTCTATCTCGGCAAGGAGGTCTTCCAGCGAGGCATACGCAAATACCTCAGTGATCACCGGTACGCCAACACCGAGACATCGGATCTCTGGCATGCCCTCGATGACGCCAGTGGTCAGGCCGTCTCTGAGATGATGGACACTTGGATCTTTCAGGGAGGTCATCCTGTCGTTACAGTCGAACCCCACCCCGACGGGGTTCGCCTAACGCAGTCGGCATTTCGCCTTCTTGGCGAAACGTCAGACCCACGAGGTGCAATTGGCTCACTGTGGCACGTGCCCGTAGTCGTTAGGGATCACGCAGGCATCGAGTCCAGAGTCCTCATGACGCAGGAGGAGCAGACGGTGCAGGTCGCCTCGCTACCCGCGATTGTCAATGCCGGCGGGCTCGGGGTCTACCGTACTCACTACACTCAACCCCTTTTTGCACAGCTCCAGGAGATCTATCATGATCTCGCCCCGATGGAACGTTTCAATCTCGTCGCCGACACCTGGTGGAGCGCGATTGCCGACTTGGGCAGCCTCGAAGGAGCAATTGATCTCATGCGACGGTGCCAAGACGAGGATGATCCAAGAGTGCTTGGGGTAGTCTCAGAGGCGCTAGGTTTCCTTGATCAGATCGCCGATGACCAGCAGCACGAGCTTGTCGCCAACCTCACGCGCTCTACCTTTGGTCCCGTCATCGAACGTATCGGTCTCGAGCCAACCAAGGAGGACACGTCGGACACCAGGCGGTCTCGTGCAGTGGCTTTCTTGACCCTCGGCACAATCGGAGAGGACTCTTCCGTCCGCGAGATGGCCACGCAGTGGTTCCGCGAAGATATGAGCGGTGTCGGAGGGGCCAGTGGCGACCTCGTGAGCCCCGTCCTTGCCACGATCGCTTCGCGAGGGGATGAATCCGAGTTTGCCTTCGTGTTAGACCGATACCGCAACGCCAAGGATCCCCACGATGAGCATCGACATCTCTTTGCCCTCGCCCAGTTCAACAACAAGACATTGGCAGGGCGTGTTCTCGATGCCTGTCTGGAAGAGATTCGCTCACAAGACGCCCCTTACCTGATCAACGGGGTTCTCGCCAACCGCAAAACAGGGACGGTTGCTGTGGACTTCATCTTCGAGCACTATCAGCAGCTTCTCGAGAAGTTCCCCAACAACTCGCACGCGAGGATGCTGGAATCTCTCGCTCTCCTCATTGGACCAGAATCCTCTCGGCGTGCGGCCGAAATCTTCGAGTTTTTCGGGCAACGGCATCTACCGGCACAGGATCAGTTATTGAGACGCGCACTCGAGCGATATCGCGCAAACCTGCGCGCCAGAGACAGATTTGCCCCGATCCTTACGGCGCTCCTTGCGAGAGATGAACCCAGCGACTAGCTAGCCTCAAGGCCCCAGTCGAGGTTCCAAGTAGTCTCACGGTCTACCTCAGCGTCGCATTGCGCGCAGCTCTCGACGCCATCACGGCGTTGGGCGCTACGCTCCTGGGTCGTCCGCGTCCGATGCATCGACAATCGTTGGTAGTTGAGACCCCCGATACCGGTCGGAACTCGTGGTTGCGCTTACCCGTTTATTCTTGTGGTGCTCCTCAGAGCGGGGCGTGAAACCTGGCACAGTTGCTCGAACAGGCCGTCCAACAACACCAAGGTGGCGCGAGGTAGCGATGAGGAACTAGTTTTAGGCAGCGGTTTGGTATCCACGTCGAGGGCGTTGCTCGGGATCGCAGGAGCATCCAAGCGCAACTTGCTTGGCTTTGAATTTCTCCTTGCAATCCAAGGGCGCAAACGCGTCGCTGACTCAGCCAGGCCATTGTCACCATGCGATTTCATCACGACCGTCAGGTCTTACAGGTTCAGCAATCGATGGGGCCCGAAGACTCACACTTTACTGTTAATGATATCTTGGCGGCATCTAGATGTCGTCTCTGTTCACCAAACGTGTGCGAGGCTCTTTGGGTCAGCGACCTTACTACGTAGTTGGATTACTCCAAACGAGAATCCTACCCTCGGACGGCAAGTATCGCAGCTCGCAGGTACTATTAGCTGCTCTGGAGGGTCCAATTTCTGCGATCAAAGGCGTGGGTCCACCGCTTCGCTCTCCAATGCGAGCACACCAAAGACACACTCGTGAACCCGATACAGCGGTTCGTTTGCCACGAAGCGCTCCAAGGCCTCAAAACCAAGTGAAAACTCGCGCAGCGCGAGAGAACGCTTTCGACCAAGGAAGCGGTCACGCAACCGGACAAGGTTCTCAGGACTGGTATATTCAGGGCCGTAGACAAGTCGTAAGTACTCTCGCCCTCGCACCTTGATTCCAGGCTGTGTCAACCCCTTGTCCCCACAGTGGATCACCTCGGCGGGCTTGACCACCATTCCTTCGCCTCCATCTCGCGTGAGATTCTCCCACCATAGGGTTCCTCGCTCCTGCGATAGGGTATCCCCAAGGTCGACGACTATCGACTTCGTCTCACGGAAGGTGATCGGATCGACCCTCGCAAGACGCGCCAGCAGGTCGAGATGCCACTCGTGGCCCTTGACGGCGTGAACACAACCTTCCCCAGCCAGAATCTGGAATGGTGCAAATTTCAAGTCTTCGATCGACGCCACCGGCCAGGCGTAACGGCGGTAGGCGCTCGCAAAGCTCTCGATGTCCGCGATGCGCACATCTAGTTGGGCTAACGTGTTGCCAACATCAATCCCTCGGGCAGCCACCTCCTGAAAGATCATCCGTTCCGCGGCGAGAGAGCGACAGCCCGAGGCTCCCACGGCGGCGTATTGCTGTCTCAGCAGATCCTGCGCCTTGAAGGACCATGGGAGCATCTCACCGTCGAGAACCAACCAATCGGTAGCCAACTCCTCCCAGATATCAGTCGCCTCAATCCCTTCACGTATCTTGTCGAGGAATCTAGCCTCAAACTCACCTCCGGGGAAGAAGGAACGTCCTGTTCTCGTGTAGATCACGCCGCCGCTCGGCGAGTCAAAACCAAACCGACGACACGCTACGTCGGGGTCGCGCATGATGACCACCACGGCTCGTGACCCCATGTGCTTCTCTTCACAGACAGCTCGTTCGACGCCGGCTTGCTTGAAATAAGAGAATGCCTCGTCTGGATGCTCGAGCAAGTCACTGCGGGCCGACGTAGCTGGTGGCGACATGGTTGCAGGAAGGTAGACAAGCCATCGCGGGTCAATCGCAAACCGGCTCATGACCTCAAGGGCAGCAAGGGAGTTCTCTTCCCGCATGGTGACCGAATGGGCATATCGCGTCTCAATCACACGCCGACCGATGACATCTTCAATATCAAGATCTCCTGATCCGCGGCCTGCCGTGCCCACAGCTTCATGGTTGAGCGGCCTTACCGGCTCGTAATGGACGCGCTGCGCGGGTACCGACACGATCTCACGCTCAGGGTAACGAAGAGCAGTCAGGTTCCCGCCAAACACACAGCCAGTATCGATGCAGATCGTTCTGTTGCGCCACTGGGGCTCCATCACGGGAGTGTGGCCATAGACCACGGTTGCACTTCCACGATAATCCTGAGCCCACGAATAGCGAACTGGCAAACCGAACTCATCTGACTCGCCAGACGTATCACCGTACATCGCGAAGGCCCTTACGGCCCCAGAGGTTCTCCCGTGCATGTTCTCCGGCAGACCTGCATGGGCGACCACCAAGTTGCCGTCGTCGAGGACAAAGTGGCTGATCAACCCATCTAGAAACTCCACGACGCCAGCGGTGAATTCAGGGGATTCCTGACTCAGTTGTTCGAGGCTCTCCGCTAGTCCATGACGCGCCTCGACTTTTTGGCCACGCAAAGCCCGCAAGAGTTTCGCCTCGTGATTGCCCACAATGCAAAGAGCGCTACCGGTCGCAACCATCTCCATCACGAGTCGCAGCACCGCAGGAGTTGCCGGCCCGCGATCAACGAGATCACCCAGAAAAATCGCACGACGACCCTCCGGGTGGCGATATGGCTGACCTTCGCCGGCGCGACGATACCCCAGGGTTTCGAGAAGCGCAACAAGCTCGTCGTGACACCCATGGACGTCACCGACGATATCGAAGGGTCCGTGTTCGACTCGCCGGTCATTCCAGACGGGTTCACGCACGATAACGACCTCGGCAACCTCGTCCACCTGCGTCAAATGATACACCCGATGAAATCCCTCACGCCTCAATCTCTTGAGAGATCGGCTGAGCTGAGAGCTTTGGTTATGGAGAACATGTGCTCCAAACTGGCGGTCCTTGCGAGCCCTGTTCCGGCTGGCACAGAGCTCTATGGGCATATCGAGTACGATCGCGACAGCGAGAACATGGTTACGTTTGGCCAACTCGACGAGTGAGCGCCGGGCCTCGGACTGCACGTTGGTGGCGTCGACGACGGTAAGTTTCCCACGCTCTAGACGGCGCTCGGCGATATAGTCCAGCACATCAAAGGCTGCTTTGGTCGCGGACTGATCATTCTCGTCATCCGCCACCAGTGCACGGCAAAAATCCGAGGACAGCACTTCAGTGGGCAAGAAGTGTTGCTGCGCAAACGTCGACTTCCCTGATCCAGAGACCCCAACGAGGACAACCAAGCAAAGATCCGGTAGTTTCAGCGTGCTCATCGCGAAAAGACCCCCATCTGCGTAGGAGCGCCGAGCTCACGATCCTCGCCTCCGATGCCGGATATGGCGAGCCCGTAGCCATACTCCTGTGCCAAGCGCTGGCACCAACGAGAGAACTCATCTCTGGTCCACTCGAATCGGTGATCCCGATGGCGAAACTCGTTGGCCCCAAGATGGGGGTAAAGGACGTTGTACTCCGCATTCGGTGTCGTCACAACGACGGTTCCAGGGCAGGCAAAGCCGAAAATGTTCCGTTCAAAGGCTCCGAGACGCGAAGGTTCCAGATGCTCCACAACCTCTAGGGCCACCGCGGCATCAAAACCCAAGAGCCGCCGATCCCGATAGGTGATCGAACCATGCAACAGTTCCACCCTGCTGCGCTGACGCGGGGTCATGGTATCGAGATGCAGGTGAGCAGATGCTCGTTTGAGTGCTTGGTTCGAGACATCTAGCCCAACGACGTAGTCAACCCCTCGTTCACCCAAGAGCTCCCCGACCAGTCGGCCCTCCCCGCAGCCAAGATCAACAATGCGTCGTGCACCCCGCGTGTGCAAGACCTCGCGCACCGCCTGTAGACGCCGTGCGCTCAGCTGCATCGAGTCAACCTTGGGGCCAGACGCAGGGCTAGTAAGTGGCTCTGTGGTCTGGGCATCGGTGGTCTGGGCATCGGTGGTCTGGGCATCGGTGGTCTGGGCATCGGTGAGCTCGTCACCAATCAAACGGGTCAACGCCTGATCGGTGAGATCTCGGTCGTAGCGAAGGTAACTACGGACAATCAACTCACGCTCGGCGTGATCACCCAACCACGCGTCCCCCTGCCGCAGTAGCTTGTCCACCTCGTCCGACCCAACCCAATAGTGCTTACCATCATCGAGAACCGGCAACAATACATAAAGGTGTGACAGAAGGCTCTTCACCGTCACCTCACCTCGCAGAGTTAGGTCGTACAAGTCGCTGTCTCCTGGTTCCAACACGAGCTCACCCAACGGAATCGGGGCAATCTCCACTTCGTATCCCAGCGGTTCAAAAAGTCTTTGGATGAACTGGCCCCCTCGGCGGCACGAGGTGGTCGGCAGGTGCACGTCGAGGTTGAGAGGCACATCAACGAGATCCGGCCTTTCCTTGCTGCGACCCGCCATGGCGGTTGAGAACGCCTTAACCAATGCGACCGACATCAGCGATGAGGTGGTGTAGGGGCGGTCGTTAACGTACTGAGAAAGCAACGAATCATCACCACCTAAACCCCGGTGTGATCGCACAAGGGAGATGGGATCGACGTCCACGATCAGCGCTACGGTACAACGATCATCACGAGCCTCAGGGTACACGATGTGTGCAGTGCCCCAGGAGAGCTCCACCACAACGTTAGAACTCGGGTTTTTGTGCAGTAGGTACCCCAGGTCTGTCGCTGGTCGTGAGGTAGTTGAGATTGTCAGCAGCACCGTTTAACCTCTGCCAACAGGTTATTCTGCATGCAAGGAGCCCTCGTTTGGGCAGAGTTGTGCACCGGATATTACACCTTGGCCTTTCTCCATCTCCGCCCCCTGGGCCCACTTGAGCCAGAAGCGAAAACGTAGTTGAAGGATACTGAGTCTATGCCCAGGTGCCGAACCATTGACCGACATCTCGAATTGGTGCTCCCAAACTTGCCCCAAAATGCGTAGGAAGCAGAATTGCACTGGTCGAAGTCAACAATGCCGAAGCTGTTGACGTCGCGTTGGAGATGCGTTTGCTTACCGCATACGCATCCCAGCCGCGAGCGATCGTTGTCACCCCTGGAGGGTCTACTTTCGGTTGTCAGGAAGGGGCTTCTCAGCAGGTCAATCCGCTCAAATTTGCCCCCACCCCCACTCGAACACCTGCCAATAACGTGTTTGACCATCGCGTCGTTGCAAAGCCACACCGGCCCAACTCGCACCTCAGTGAGCGTTGGCTTCGCCCTGCATGCAGGGCAATCATTATGTTGTAACGTAGTTTTGCTAGCCTTAGTGCTCATGAGCATTCGGTTCCGGGGGGTAGTGGTTCTTGCGGGTACCCTCGTGTCGCTCTTGGTTGCACTTGCAGCCGGCGGCGCACTCGCTTGGCATTTGTTTGGCTTTCTTGCAGTTATCCTCGTCATCGTCGGCTACAGCCAGCTAGGGCCCCTCTCGGCGGTTGTCGTGACTCGACAACTAGCGCCTGGCCCTTACTACGCAGGCAGTTGGCTAGACGTCTCCCTCACCGTGTCGGGGACACGCTGGCCCTGGCTGCATCTGACAATGGTCGATTCCATCAAATCCTCCAACAACGAGTCAGAGCATCGATTCGTCCTCACCACAGTGGGGCGCACACGTCAGAATCTTCAGTATCGGCTCACCGACCTGCAACGCGGCCCATTGGAATTTGGACAGATAACGGTAGCGACAAGCGACTTCTTCGGCTTCTTCGAGCGATCGATCACGCTTGAGGATGAGTTGATTCACCTAAGAGTCTGGCCTAGAGTGCAGGCGCTGAGCAAAAGCGAGCTCAACAACTATCTTTGGCATGGCGACCAGCTCAACTCGAGTCGCACGCGCGCAGAACTCACCCATCTCCAAGGCATTCGTGAATACGTACCAGGCGATCGCCTCTCCCACGTGCACTGGAAGACGACAGCACACACTGGTGACTTCAAGGTCAAGTATTTCGAGCCAGAGAACAAGGCGGAGTTCATCGTCTTGTTGGATGCCTCGCATCATTTCACAGCAAACGACTGGGAACTAGCCGTTTCAATCGCGGCCTCGCTTGTGCTTCGGGCAAGTCGTTCACAACTCCTGTTGCGTGTTGTGGCACTCGACCAACCCATCCATCAGGCCCCACCAGCCGTCGGCCCTGAGACACTGAACATGGCGATGGATTTCTTGAGCGATCTGGGCCACCGCACTAGCGGCACGGCCGATGCAATTGAACCAACTCGCTTTGGCCAACACATGTTGGTCATCATTACCCAAGAGCGACGAGAGGCCTGGAGAGGACTAGCTGACTCAATTGTCGTCGTCGGGAGCGGCGGTACCACCAGTCTGGGTGACTGGCGAGCTAGCATCGCGCGAACCCCGATGCGTGCGAGCGTTGTGCGATGAATCGATCACTTTTACTCGGCCTCTGGGCAACCGCGCTACTGTGGCCATTCGTTCACTCGGGAGGCTACGCCGATGCATCGGTGCTGGCCCTCACACCTCTCTTACTCGAGCTCGCTGAAAACTGGCGACATTGGGTACTGCGGCTGATCCACTGGGGCGCAGTCCTCTATCTCCAACTTTGCCTCGCCTGGGGACGTTGGGCATCGATACGCTACATAGCAGCAGCCCTGCATCAGGTAACCCACAAGCTCGCTACGCTTCCACCGAGCCGGTGGACCCACATCAGTGCGCACCTTGGGACACCCGTCATCTTGATCGGTTGTTTGCTGGGTTGGTTGCTCTTTCGACCCTGCAAAAACTATGCAAGTGTGTTGACACTGTTGGTGGCGGGTATCGTTCTGATCGGCCTCGGCCACGCTGTTTGGGACCTGCCGGCCGAGTTCCCCCTCGCCGCCTATCTCATCGTTGGCATGATCATCCTGATCAGCGTCCATCACTCTGAGTCCGGTGGAACCGGCGTCGATATCGCGCGTCGGCCAGTCATCAACACGCTCGCCGCTGTGGTCGTGCTCGTTCCCCTCGCCATCGGGTTCGAACTCCCTGCACGGCCACCGGTCGATCTGGCGAACCTATTTCCTGGTCGCCTGAGCTCCTTTGGCACCACTTCGGCTACGACCGGATACGGAAATGGCGTCACCGTGATCGACCACTCCCTTGTACCGAGCAATGCACCCGTCTTCGTGGCACACTCAGAGGTGCCCTACTATTGGCAGGCCGCCACCTACAACACCTTTAACGGGCTGGGGTGGTCCAACAAAGGCCGATCCTCCACCTTCGAGCAACTGGCAGGCGGTAGCGACGTGCCAATACTCAGCCCCTACTTTGAGGGCAACAATGTCATCCAGGTTAGTACCACAATCTCAGATGCCTCCTCGCGCCCGCTCACCAACCTCTTTTATGCCGGCGACCCACTAAAGTTTTCCGTGACCGCGACTGTCCACGCAAGATCGGGGCGCATCGATGTCAATGGGGTGCGAAGCTATCGATTGACCGCCTTGGAACCCCTCGAGAACCCCGCTAGCCTGCGAGCCCAACGCCGGGGATCGACGCCTAAAGACCTCGCCGTCGACCTCGAGGTACCTTCGAATCTTTCTCCGAAGGTAAAGCAGTTGGCCCAGCGTGTCGCTCAAGGACTCCATGGAACCTATAACATCGCAACGGCGATCAAACGCTACCTCGACTCACATGATCGTTACTCCTACCAGGTCGGTCCAACAGCCCACGACATCGTCAATGAGTTTCTGTTCGTGGACCGTCAAGGGTATTGTGATCAATTTTCCACATCTTTCATCATGATGATGCGATCGCTTGGAATTCCGGCGCGTTGGGTCGTCGGATACGATCCCGGCACCTACGTCAGCAGCCGCGGGGGCTACCTCATCCGTCAAGTCGATGCCCATTCGTGGGCCGAGATTTGGATCAACGGCGCAGGCTGGGTGCCATTTGATCCAACCCCAGGCTTCAACTTCCCCAGCTACTCTCGGTCTTCGGCGACCAGCGGCACCAAACCGACGATCACAACACGAACACCAGCGACTCCGACTGCCGCCTACACCCCGCCGTCCTCTCTCAACGCCGATGCCCATCTCCGCAAAGTCTCGACTCCCCTGGGTCCCCGGAACGTTCATCACCCCGCCTCAACAAACGTCGGCGACGACGTCCTTGGGGCCCTGGCCTTACTCGTGTTGGTAAGTGCCCTCGTTTGGGGGTGGAGACAACACCGCACTGCCAATGACACGGTGCGCCAATGGATCGACCTTCAACGCGTATCCCGTCGTAGTTTCGGTGCCTCCGAATGGGAATCGGACAGTCCCCGAGAATGGGGGCGGGTTTGGATCCGACGTTTTCCAAGCGATAGCACGTTGATCTGGCCATTGGTGCGGCTTTTTGAACAGTCGTTCTACTCGAAAAAGCCCTTATCCGCACAGGAGGAGTCCGAGGCAAAGCAGCTCTGGCGCGTTCTTCGAGGGCGGGCACGCCGCCTCCATCGCTCCAACAAGGTCTCGACGTAAGAGCTGTTACATCCTTGTGTGTGATTGCAACAAGCACGTCTCACCGTCGCCTTGGCGCTAGCCACCAGATGACAGGGTTATCCACATCATCGATCGCGCTCTATTGTTGTTCACACGCCGAGTTGGGAAGTCATTGGCGGCGTGCACCGAGATACCTCCTCGACATGATCACCCGATGTTCATGTGCTGGTAGTGAACCGCAGTGGTGATGTCGTGTGATCTTCCTAGCGCCATCGTAGCGCGGGCCTCTTGGCCGAGCTCTGCGCCCCGACCCGACAGTCTCGCCAAGACCGGCATGAGCCTGATAGACGCTGATCGCTCGTTGTCACTGCTATCGTCGAAGTCGAGTAACCATAAACCCAGGTCGACACCATGAGCTAAGAGACACAAACTCCCAACCACCTTGGCAACCGCTCGCCGTCACGAGCCACGATTGCCGATTGTCCCAACAACTCTGTAGGATTTGTAATCAGTGCCAGCCAGCTTAAAAAATGGGGGTCCCGTTGGCGAATCGTTCGATGATCTCAGACACTTTGGATCAACTTGATCCTCAACTCGGCGGGATCGTCGACAATCTGGAGCGCAAAATCATCGGCAAGCGCCCGCTGATGGAGTTCATGGTCACCGCAGTGCTGGCCGAGGGTCACGTCCTCCTAGATGACGTACCAGGGGTCGGCAAGACAACGGCGGCTACCATGCTGGCGAGAAGTCTTGATCTCACCTATCGCCGCATCCAGTGCACACCGGACCTACTGCCAACCGACATCACCGGCGTCACGATCTTTCATCCTGGCACCCGCCAGTTCGAGTTTCACCCTGGTCCAGTCTTTGCAAACCTGGTCATTGCGGACGAGATCAATCGCACCTCGCCCAGAACCCAGAGCGCACTTTTGGAGGTCATGGAGGAGGGCCAGGTAACAGTCGATGGGGTCACCCACGTCCTGGCGCCGCCCTTCTTGGTCGTTGCCACCCAAAATCCAATCGAATACGAAGGGACGTTCTCGTTACCCGAGAGCCAGCTTGACAGGTTCCTCTTTAAGCTCTCAGTCGGCTATCCAACCGTCGACGAAGAGTCATCCATCCTCGCCCAATCCGACGATGAACTCTCCATCGACTCCGTGGAATCAGTCATCAGCCGCGACGATCTGTTGACTCGTATGAAAGCCGTACGCGAGGTGCATGTTTCCGATACGCTACGCAGCTACATCGCCAAACTCGCGGATGCGACTCGGACTTCCCCGCTGCTTGAGTTGGGAATGAGCCCACGCGCATCGTTAGCACTCTACCGAGCCTCGCAAGCCTGGGCGTTGTTGCATGCCCGTCAGTATGTTGTGCCAGACGATGTGGTAGCACTTGCCCCATTCGTGATCAAACACCGGCTCATCCTGTCGCGCACCGCAGGCAACCCCAGCACCCATCTCATGGATGATGTTTTTACCACTATCCTGCGAAGCGTGCCGATACCCCCTCTCGCCAAATAACTCCAGCAAACAAGCAGCTGAGCCACCGCTGAGGCAATTACTCCCGACCATGTCAATCCCATGAGTCCGGATGGGCGTCTCACGATCGTAGGTACAGAGAGCACCCCACTCCGACAACGCCAGCAATCGCGTAGCTCCTATCGCTTATGGTCCACCCAACCGACATCGAGCGCCATTGATGCAACAGACGCTCCACCAGGTGAGCCACCATCTCATTGGTCCAGTTCAACCGCGACAATGGCAAGTCATCGGCCACAGCTTGTCCATTGACAAGGCTGTCCATTGACAAGGCTGATCGAATGGGCGGGCAGTACGTCACCTGCCCGCCCAATCGATCAGCTACGTGCGTCTACATGGCCAGTCGATCGGTTCGATCAATCAAGATCGAATCGATCCAGGTTCATGACCTTGTCCCACGCTGTGACGAAGTCGTGAACGAATCGTGCTTGGGCATCGTCGTAAGCGTAGACCTCCCCGAGTGCTCGGAGTTGCGAGTTGGCACCAAACACGAGATCGACCGATGTCGCTGTCCAGCGGCGCTGGCCTGAGGCACGATCAAAGCCCTCGAACACCTGGTCATCATCCACAGCAGGCCGCCACTCAGTGCCCATATCGAGCAGATTGACGAAGAAGTCGTTGGTGAGGTTTCCCGGTCTCGCCGTCAATACTCCATGTGTCGAGTCCTGATAGTTGGCACCGATGACTCGCATACCACCAACGAGCACCGTCATCTCGGCCGCCGTAAGCGTCAGGAGATCGGCCCGCTCGACGAGCAAATGTTCGGCCGGGAGCTTTTCGGCCGCTCGGCGATAGTTACGGAATCCATCCGCGGTTGGCTCCAAGACGGCAAAGGAGGCAGCATCGGTCTGCTCGACGAGAGCGTCTGTGCGTCCAGGACGGAACGGAACGGAGATTTGATGACCGGCGTTGCGAGCTGCCTGCTCAACCCCCGCGCATCCGCCCAGGACGATCATGTCGGCCAACGAGATTCGTGTGCCATCCGAGGTCGAGGCGTTGAACTCACGGCGCAACCGCTCCAAGACCTCAAGCACCCTGGCCAACTCCGCTGGATTGTTGACCTCCCAGCTGCGCTGGGGCTCCAACCTGATCCGTGCTCCGTTGGCGCCGCCTCGCATATCGGTGCCGCGGAAGGTCACGGCCGACGCCCAAGCCGTCCGCACCAGTTGTGCGATCGATAGCTCGGACTCTGACACCATACGCTTGACGGTGGCAATCGCCACCTCGTCGACCAGTTTGTGATCGACTTTGGGCACCGGGTCTTGCCATATCTGGGGCTCGGACGGTACCAGTGGCCCCACATAGCGGGTGATCGGACCCATGTCACGATGGATCAGTTTGAACCAAGCCTTGGCGAACTCTTGACTCAACTCCTCGGGGTGCTCGTAGAAACGACGAGCGATCGGAGCGTAGATCGGGTCCTCTTTCAAGGCAATATCCGTCGTTAACATGACCGGTGCATGGCGCCTTGACGGATCGTGAGCATCAGGAACGGCGTCGCGAGCAGCGCCGCCTTTGGGTATCCACTGTTTGGCTCCGGAGGGGCTTGTGGTGAGCTCCCAGTCGAAACTGAACAGGTTCTCAAAGAATCCGTTGTCCCAGCGGATCGGATCATTGGTCCACGCACCCTCGAGCCCGCTGGTCCAGGCATCGCCTCCTTTGCCGGTCCCATACAGATTCTTCCATCCAAGCCCCTGTTGCTCAAGTGGTGCACCCTCAGGTTCGGGCCCGATATAGCGCTCTGGATCAGGAACAGCGCCATGCGTCTTCCCAAAGGTATGACCACCAGCTATCAATGCGACGGTCTCAACATCGTTCATCGCCATCCTGGCAAACGTCTCCCTGATATCTCGAGCCGCAGCCAAGGGGTCAGGGTTGCCGTTTGGCCCCTCCGGGTTGACGTAAATGAGTCCCATCTGCACAGCGCCGAGAGGATTGGCCAACTCTCGGTCTCCGCTGTAGCGTTCATCGCCAAGCCAAGTATCCTCTGGACCCCAATAGGCGTCCTCTTCAGGACCCCAGATGTCCTCACGGCCAAAGCCGAAACCGAAGGTCTTAAACCCCATCGACTCTAACGCACAGTTTCCAGCAAAGACGATCAAATCTGCCCACGAGAGGTTACGGCCGTACTTTTGCTTCACTGGCCACAGGAGTCGGCGCGCCTTGTCAAGGCTGACATTGTCTGGCCAGCTATTGATCGGAGCAAAACGCTGATCACCGTTACCAGCTCCACCACGACCATCAGCGATCCGGTAGGTGCCGGCGTCGTGCCATGCCATGCGAATGAAGAGGGGACCGTAATGACCATAGTCAGCCGGCCACCACTCCTTTGAATCACGCATCACCGCATCGATATCGCGGCGCAATTGCTCAACGTCGAGACTCTGCAGCGCCCGTGCGTAGTTAAACCCATCATCGAATGGGTCCTTTGGCGCCGCGTGCTGTGCAAGTATCCGAAGATTGAGTTGATCGGGCCACCAGTCTCGAATTGACCTACTCCCGAGCGCCGTCGGGCTGTGCAACACCGGGCATGTACCTTCTTCTTCATGAGGTTGTTGTATGGACATCTTCTACCTTCCTTTCTTGTACTTCCTTCTCCGAAATCGGTCAACATAGACCGATTGACCATGAATGAGACCTTGTTTGCTAGCTGGTCCTGGGCCAAATTGAAGCGATGCCAGCTCATCCGAGCGCCTTAACCTGGTCAATGCTGACCTGGCAACGAGGACAGACACCCCAATACGTCACCTCAGCTTCATCAAGTATGAACCCATGAGCCTGCGATGGAGTGAGGCACGGGCGCTCTCCCACCGCACAATCAACGTCTTGGATGACGCCACAGCCACGACACACCACATGGTGGTGGTTGTCTTGCACGCGCAGCTCATAGAGCGGGACACTTCCGGCTGGTTCGATGCGCCGTACTACACCAACCCTGGCAAACGCGCCCAACGCATTGTAAACCGCCTGCGGAGAGACCGATCCAAGGTCGATGCTGACCTGATGGATGATAGCTTCGGTGGTCGCGTGAGGATGCGAATCCAGGGCAACCAAGACCGCAACGCGCACCGCAGTGACCCTCAGGCCATTGGCACGCAGCAATTGAATCAGCTGTTCGCGATCGCTCGACACATCCCCTCCAACAATCAGTATAGACCCATTTCTTTCTTAGATCGACTCCATTATAGCACTGGGCACCACATTGTGAGATCATGCCCTTTGTTACCATCCTGGTCTGCATCTCAGGCGTTGGGACACCCGAGCAGTCAAATCGCCGTCGATGTCCACTTGCCAGCTCGACCTGGTAGGGTCTCTGTGATGCGACAGGCACAAGCGATGACGAGGCTCATGGCAGGCGACTCTGTCTTCCTCACGGGTGCACCGGGATCTGGAAAATCCTATGTCCTGCGCCAGTTCGTCGGTTTGGCTGCCCGTGGCGGCAAGGTCGTCGCCGTGACCGCGTCGACAGGGATTGCCGCAACCCAGATCGGTGGGCAGACGATTCACTCATGGTCCGGAATCGGCATTCGCGACCGACTCAGCGAACGCGACCTCGAAACTCTAGTGTCCAAGGATCGCTTGGTACACCGTTACATTACGACCGATATCCTCATCATCGACGAGGTCTCGATGCTTGCCGGCAACTTCTTGGCGATGCTGGACACCTTGGCTCGAGCCATGCGAGGTATGGATGCGCCATTCGGGGGGATCCAAATGGTTCTCGTTGGCGACATGTTCCAGTTGCCCCCGATCAATCGCGAGTCGAGCGAGAGCGACTTCGCCTTTCAATCCGCCGCGTGGCGGGATCTTGACCCCGTTTCCTGCTACCTAACCGAACAACACCGCCAGTCAGACAGCATCGATGACAAGCTCGCAACCGTGCTAGGGGCGATGCGGAACGGGAGTTTTGATCCATCCCATCGCGAGATCCTCAACGAGCGCATCGGCCTTCGACCAAGTGGCAACTTCGACCCCACCCATCTGTACTCACATAACGTCGATGTTGATGCCATGAACGCCCGCCGGCTTGCGAGTCTTAACGCCACAGCACGCACCTACGTAATGGAGGTGCGTGGCCCCAAGGCGCTGACCGAACCGATGCAACGTGGAATTCTTGCGCCGCAAGAGCTGGTACTCAAAGTCGGCGCTGAGGTGATGTTTGTGGCCAATGACCAAAACCTTCGCTATGCCAACGGTTCTCTTGGACGAGTCGTCGACCTATCCGGCACATGGCCAAGTATCGAATTGTTGACGAGTTCGCGCACGATCACCGTCGAGCCCCATGCCTGGGTACTCGAAGAAGACGGAGTCAATCGGGCCGAGATACGTCAGGTACCACTGCGCTTAGCCTGGGCGATAACGATCCACAAGAGCCAGGGCATGAGCTTGGACGCCGCAGAGATCGATCTCTCTCGGTCATTCACCCCGGGGATGGGCTATGTGGCGCTTTCACGCCTTCGGAGCCTCGACGGTCTCTACCTCAAAGGTCTCAATGCCATGGCCCTGAAACTGCACCCAGCGATCTTTGATTTTGACGCCAAAGCCCAACAACGATCGAAGCAACTCGAAGCAACGACCGAGGACTTTGTCGCCGATGCCAAGCCAAGTCACGAGTCATCCGTGCCCTCATTGCAGGTTGACCTGGACCTGGACCTCTTGGGAAGGCTCAAAGCATGGCGGCGAGAGCAAGCGCAGCGAGAGGGTGTACCGGCCTACGTCATCGCCCATGACATCATGTTGGCCGAGCTCACTATGCGCCTGCCGAGAAACGCCTTTGACCTCCGACGCGTCAAGGGAATGGGGGCTACCAGGGTAGAGCGGTATGGCGACGCCATTATCGCGATCATCACGAACCACCTGGAGCCATCGCCAACACAGGACTCGCTCTTCTAGCCGCTCCCTTTTTGATCGCCGACAGCATAATCAAAGATACGGAGCTATTGCGAGCAAAGCAAGAGACTTGCACGTTAGCTGCCCAATGCGGCGCGGCTGGCCGAAGCGAACTTGCCAGCGGGGCTCCTTACCAAGACTCGATGCGTCCCTTTGTTGCGCGCCACCGAGCCCCAGTGCGTGGCCGATCTCTGGGCGCCCACCATCTTGGACATCTCGCGAGTGCCAACGATGGTTTGTCCCGCGCGATCAGGTAGGGTTCCACTATGTCAGAACTCCAACACCCGAATCCCTTCGGTGGGGCCGACGACCTCGCTGCCTCACCGGTTGGTCCCCTCCTCGCCAGCAGCGCTGTGGCGATCGATGACCTGTTCTTGCGTTTTCTCGAGATCCACCCGACGCCAGGATTAGCCTGGGGTCTCGTCGACCGAGCAGGGCTCGTGCACACCGGTGCCCACGGCTATGCCGACGTGTCCGCCAAAGCCAGCGCCAGCGGGCATCATGTTTTTCGGATTGCGTCGATGACGAAGAGCTTTACTGCGCTGAGCGTCCTAAGCCTACGCGATGCAAACAAGCTCCACCTCGACGACCCGGCACAACATTGGCTCGCCGAACTCCAAATCTGCGAAGGTCTCGATGACGACTCCAGCCCTATCACGATTCGCCAACTCTTGTCGATGGCAGCTGGCCTCGTCGAGGACGACCCTTGGGCCGATCGGCAACTCTCAATGTCCGAGCACTCCTTTGGGGAGCTACTCGCCGCTGGAATCGGTCTCGACCTCGCTCCATCGTCAGCGTTCGAATATTCCAACCTCGGCTACGCCATGCTCGGAGCGATTCTCAAAAGGGCGAGCGGATACGATCTTGGTTCGTTTGCGACCGAACACATTCTTGGACCGCTCCAAATGTCGGCAACCACGTGGAATCTACCGGAGGTTGATCCCAGAGTCCTTGCCAAAGGTTACAGCCTCAAGAGCGATCAATGGTTGCCAGAACCGCTTCTCCACGACGGAGCATTCGGCGCCATGGGCGGACTCGCCTCAACCATCGAGGATCTTGCCCGATGGGTCTCACTGCATCTCAATGCATGGCCGGTAGGGACGCATGCCGTCCCCTCCGAACTTTTTGGCATCAAAGCATCAACCCTTCGCGAAATGGCCACCGTTCACACCGTCATGGCTCACCCGAGAAACGAGCAGCCAGGTGTTGTGGCGCAAGGATACGGTTACGGATTGATGATTGCCCATCATCAGCAGCTTGGACGAATCGTGGGCCATAGCGGTGGCCTCCCTGGGTTTGGTTCTCGGATGGAGTGGCTTCCCGACTATGGCGTGGGTCTTATCGCCTTAGCCAATCGCACCTACACTCCCCTCACCGACGTCGTACGACAGGGATTGACGTACCTTGTCGACAAGGGATTCGTCTCCACAGAGCCTCACGTCGTCTCCGACGACTTACACCGGGTCTACGATGCGATCATCATGACCTACGAACAGCCAGAACAGACGCAAACGCTCTACGACGTGGCTCTGCCTACCTATTTTCTTGATCGTGACGACGACCGCAGACCACCGAACTTCGCTGCACTCCGGGCCAGGTACGGACCACTCATCGCACCTGCTCCCCTCGTCGCAACAGGTCTGTTACGCGGATCCTGGTCGATGCCGTGCGAGGCCGGCACGTTCACCGTTGAGGCGATGCTTGGACCCATCAAGCCCCACAAACTCCAGTTCCTCCGGGTCACTGAGGAGCCACAGCAAGGATAACATCCGTTGCCATCAGCGCCTTCGACCTGCAATGGTCGGGTGTAAGCAAAGGTGTTGTAAGCAAAGGTATCGTACTCACCTGTTGAATACAGCCAATCAAACCTATGACCGATCGAAGGCCGTGTGGCTGTTAGCACAGCTCCACAGCCCAGGGCCGGTCAGCTCAGGTTAGACCGTACCAGGTCGGTCAGGCTCACCACGTTCAACGGGGACCCGTTGTCGAGGGTGGTCATCAACCCAAGGGTTTGTAGCCGACAACAGAAGTACTTCGCACGCGACATAACTCTGCGTGCTTGGTGACCCTGCACACCAGGTCGCTCTGGGTGCTTGATGGCGATTATTTCGAAACGTTGATCTAGCGGAACGTCAAATCGATCGTGGTGCCTGCAAGTGCCTTACTCACCGGGCAGCCGTCTTTTGCAGCGTCGGCAATATCGCGGAACTGGGTCTCGTCGACTCCATCCGCGTGACCACCGACAGATAACTCGATGCGCCCAATCTCGAACCCGCCGGCCGAATCCGGCCCAAGATGCACCTTCGCACCAATTTCGAGATGGATATCAGTACCACCTGCAGCCCCGAGTAGGGCAGAAAACTGCATGGCAAAACACGACGTGTGCGCTGCCGCAATGAGCTCCTCTGGGCTGGTAACCCCACCAGCAACATCACGAGCCCGGGTCGGAAAGGAGACATCGTAGCTCGCTAGCCCTGAGCTTGTTAGCGTGACGACACCACGACCCTCCTCTAACGTTCCGTTCCAGACGGTTTCGGCTTCTCGCATTGGCATGATCTTTCCCTCTCATTCTCGACTACAACACACTCTAGGTTCGACTTGCGGCGAACGCCAACGTCCAATCGGGGATACAAGCTGAACGCGCGAACCATTCGGCCGACTTGCGACCACCAACCTGCGATCCCCATTGGCTTCATCGGCGGTGTTATTTTTATTCAATCGCATCAAAACTCTTGGGAGTACCCACCACGACGATGCCCGATGCATCGCATATGGCGACCGAACTCTGGCACTGGTTGGTGATGGGCAATGAGCAAGGTCGCCCCGGAGCAGGCGTATCGCTGGCATTCTCCCGTAGGATGGTAGGTCGATTCGCTTGCATCCTATGGAAGGAATTCTTCTCATGTTATCATTCGACTATCAGGACAAGCTGCCTGAGCCAGCCGGCCTTAGGACAGCCTATGCCGGTTCGCTCAACGAGTCCAACATCGATGCGGTAGTTAAGGTCTGTGGCTGGGTTAATCGCATCCGCGAACACGGCGAGCATCTCGTGTTCGTCGACGTCCGCGATTACACCGGTATCATCCAATGCGTCGTCCCGAGGACCGAAAACCTCCACCCTGAATGGGTGGTGCAGATCACCGGCACTGTGACCCGACGTCCAGAGGGCACCGAGAACACCCAGATCGCATCGGGTCGGATTGAATTACGCGATCCCAGCGTGAAGGTTCTCGCGCAATCCGACCCCCTGCCGTTCTCTCTCGATGATCGGATCGAGCTCGATGAAGCAACGCGACTGCACTATCGATACGTCGACCTACGCAGATCCCGCATGCAACGCAACCTTCGACTACGATCAGTCGTCAACGGCGCCATTCGGAGATCGATGGACGAGCAGGGCTTTGTCGAAATTGAAACGCCACTGCTTTGGACCCCTACCCCTGAAGGAGCTCGTGAATTTCTCGTTCCATCGCGTACGCAACCCCAGAACTTCTACGTGTTACCGCAATCTCCACAGATCGCAAAACAGCTGCTCATGGTGGCTGGCTTTGACCGTTATTATCAGATTGCACGTTGTCTGCGAGACGAGGATCTGCGAGCCGATCGGCAGTTCGAATTCACCCAACTCGACCTTGAGGCCTCATTCGTCACCCAAGATGATATTCATAGCTTCATATCCCACTCGATCCGAGCAGTCGTCGCCGCCGTCAGTCCTGAGACGACCGTCGACATCGACAAAATCACCTGGCGAGAGGCGATGAACCGTTACGGCACCGACAAGCCTGATCGTCGTTTCGGCGCCGAGCTCCACGATGTAACCGCCGTCTTCGCCACGACCAGCGTGAACGCCTTGCGTGCGCCAAGCGTGCAGGCCATGATCGCACCGTTGGCACTGAGTCGAGCACGCCTCGACGAGCTGGTGGAGCGCGCAAAGGCGCTAGGAGCCAAGGGGCTCCTCTGGCTTCGCGTTGAGGAGGGGGACGCTGGACTGGTGCTGAACTCGCCGGTATCAAAATTCTTAACCGACGCCGAACAAGGCCAGCTCACGGGCGCCCTGAACGCCAAGGCAGGAGACACCATCTTGATGGTAGCCGACGAGTGGGAGCGTGCGGTGACGATCCTAGGGCAGATTCGACTCGGCCTCGGCAGGCAACTCGCAAGCGATGATGTCCTCGACTTCTTTTGGGTGGTGGATTTCCCGCTCTTTGAAGGACTCGACGACTCCGGTTCACCGGTCTCGGCACACCACCCCTTCACGATGCCCAACGAAGAGGACTTCGCGCTCCTCGACACGGACCCACTCGCGGTTCGCTCACAGTCCTACGATCTGGTGCTCAATGGCTGGGAGCTTGGCTCGGGATCCATCCGTATCCACGACTCCTCGATCCAGTCGAGAATCTTCAAGGTGCTTGGCATCGACGAGGAGACCGCGCGGTCACGTTTTGGCTTCCTGCTCGACGCCTTCAAGTATGGCGCCCCACCACATGGGGGCTTCGCTTTTGGCATCGATCGCCTCAGTGCGCTGCTGGCTGGAGAGGAGAATATCCGCGAACTCATCGCCTTCCCGAAGACTCAAAGTGGTTCGGATCTCATGACTGGCGCACCCAAGCAAATCGCAACCGAGACGCTGACACAGCTCGGGTTGCGAACAACCACACGCGCCAAGGACTGATCATGGACGAGCTGTTCCGCCAAGAACTCGATCCCAAACGGATTCCATTGGCGGTGCGGCTTCGTCCAACATCGCTTGATAGCGTTCGTGGACACGAGGATCTCACCGGCGTCGATGGCCTCCTCCGGCGTAGTGTCACGGGATTGGCTCCCTTTGCTATCGTGCTCACCGGCCCACCAGGAGTCGGGAAGACCACCATTAGCTCCTTGCTGGCCAGTGAGCGTAAGGCGCGCTTTGTCCCTCTTTCGGCCACGACACTCGGCGTCAAAGACATCAAAGATCTCGCTATGTCTGGTCAACGGCTTCGAGAACTCGGCGACGTTGAGCCCGTCTGCTTCATCGACGAGATTCATCGTCTCACACGAACCCAACAGGACGCGCTATTGCACCCCGTGGAGGACGGCGCATTCTCGCTCGTAGGTGCCACTACCGAGAATCCCTATGTCACACTCAGCCCTGCTCTGCTCTCACGCATCGACGTCGTTCGTCTTGGACCGCTTCCCGACGAGGTACTTGGCGATCTCATTCGCAACGCAGCCGAATCCGAGGGGATGGCCATCCACACCTCGGCTGTCCGCCAGATCGTCGATCACGCTAACGGTGATGCTCGTTCAGCACTGCGTATGCTGGAGCGGGCGATCATCTACACGCCGAAGCGCCCTGGGGGCACACCGACGATCGAGCGGTTGGAATCGTTGCCAGAATCGGTTGGCATCGACCGGTCGTCACACTACGAGATGACCTCTGCACTGATCAAATCGATGCGCGCCTCCGACACCGCTGGCGCGATCGATTGGCTCGCCCACCTACTGGTCGCCGGCGACGATCCGCGATTTATCGCCAGACGACTCGTCATCTTCGCAGCAGAAGATATCGGTCCAGATGACCCCGATGCGCTGCACTACAGCGATGCCGCCTACTCCACCGTTGAACGGATCGGCATGCCCGAGGCCAGAATCGTGCTGGCGGCGGCCGTCCTGCGCCTGTGCGAGGCACCAAAGTCGCGACGTGCCATTGATGCAATCGATGAGGCGATGGGCCGAGCGGCCAAATCGCAGAGCCAACCGGTGCCACAACACCTTCGAGGGTCCATCACCGGTATCGAGGAGCGGTACCAGTCTCGCCCATCAAGCGATGTCTGACATCTGTGCTACCCGCACATCGGGAGCCGCTTGACACCGGCTATGAAGTTCGACACCAGCATCTCAGGCTCACCCAGGAGCTCATGATCGGGCATCGACGTCAGGACTTCGCGAAGCACGGCGACGATCTCGGCACGAGCAAGGTGGGCACCAAGACAGTAGTGGGGCCCATAGCCGCCAAAACCAAGATGTCGGGTACCTTCACGATCAAGGCGGAACCGATACGGATCAGCAAAGACCGACTCATCACGGTTCGCCGATGGATACATCAACAGCACTCGATCGCCCGTCGCCAACGGTATCCCTGACAGCTCGGTGGGGCGTGCGACCGTCCGACGCATCCAGACCACGGGGGACGCCAGGCGGACAACCTCGTCGGCGGCGTTGTTGAGCTTGCTGGCACTCATATCCGCGATCAGCGCACGACGCTCAGCCGCAAACGCCGAAAGCGCCACCATCCCGACACTCAGCGCGTTGCGTGTCGTCTCGTTACCCGCAACGAGCAAGAGAATAAAGAACGATGCCAGTTCACTGGGTGAGAGATGGGTGCCATCCACGTCGGCGTCAAGGAGCGCGCTCATGACGGTATCCGGATCATGGTTGGTCCGAGCCAAGTCACCCATGAATTCAGTCAGCTCCAACGCAGCTGTCAGGATCGACTCATCCGGGCTCATCTCTGGGGCCAGAAACTCTGGGTCAAGTGCACCGAGAATACGTTGGGATCGCTCGAGGACAAACTGGTCATCGTCTGGCGAAATGCCCATAATCTCACCGATAATGCGCAGCGGGAGTGGAGCCGCGATCGCACGCACAAAGTCAAAGGTACCCTGTTCTTTGGCCTCACGGACGAGACGTTGGGCGACGATACCAATCTCGGCGTCGAGGCGCTCAATGCGCCGCGGCGTAAACGCGCGCAACACGACCCGCCTCAGGTGGGCATGCCGTGGATCATCGGTGTTGATCAACGATCCAAAGAACTCCAAGAACTCCTCTGGCAGATCGATGATCGAAACGGCACCACGGCCAGACATGAAGGTCTCCGGATCACGTGATGCCGACAACACATCGCCATAGCGCATTACAGCGTAGTACGAGCCCTGTTGGGTCTCGTCGGCGAGCAGCCACTCAGGGATTGGGAATTCGGACACCGGCCGCTCTCTGCGAAGCGTCCTGAAGGCTCCTTCGCGTAGTGCGTGCGGCAGCTGCCAAAAACCAAGATCGGAGAGATCGATTTCATGGGCTGCGAGTTCCTCGACTGGTTCGAACCAACCGTCTACCGACATCTTGCACCTCGATTCGACAACGCCATCGCCTATCCAAGGTTAGTGGGCCAAAAGCAAGTGAGCAAGGCTGGATCAACTAATAAGACTACTACGACAAGGCCCTGACTGAATAAACCGTAACGAGCTAACCCCTGCTGATCTCACGTAGACAAGGGGTGGCTCATCGCATCGGTGCGCCCATGCTGACAAGGTTCGAGCTCAGCGAAAACCGTGCTCAGCTTGGGAACGACGCTAACAGATGGGCCAAGCTCGTTGCGACACCGATGGCGGCGGGAAGATGCAGCGACTCATCCGGCCCATGGGCATTGCTCTTGGGTCCAAGTGCACCAGTGGCGACAAAATCGGCGTTCGGGAACCGCTCGCCCAAGGTCGCCATGAACGGAATCGAACCGCCCTCACCACAGAACGCTACTGGTGCCCCAAAACCCAACCTCGACCCCTCATCGAGCGCTCGTGCAAGCCATGGGCTTGGATCCTTTGCCACCCACCCTTGCGCCGGTGACTCCACCTCCACCTCAACCTCGCAACGATAGGGCACGTCAGCCGTTAGCAACGCAACCAGCTGCTGCTGTGCCAACACGGCATCCACCGTCGGTGGCAGTCGCAATGAGATCTTGCCAGTGGTGTGTGGCCGCAACACGTTGCCGCCATCGCTCACCGAAGGTACTCCATCGATACCGATGAACGACAACGATGGACGCCAGGTCTGATTCAGGATTCGATCCGCTCCGTCTGTCCCCATGAGCTGCGTGGAGCCAACGAGCGGAAAAAGCTCCTGCAGCGGATCACCTAACTCGCGCGCGAGTTTCTCAGCCTGGTCGCGATGGAACGCTGGAATCTCTCCGTTGAGGAAAGCCGGTTGCACGACACCAGTCTCGGCGTCCTCGATACGAGATAGCAAGGTGCGCAGAATGCGAAAAGACGAGGGTACCACACCACCAGCCTCTCCGGAGTGAACCCCATTACTAAGGACACTGACCTTGATCGCCATCACGAGGTTTCCTCGCAACGATGACGTCACCCACAGGCGCCCAAAGTCAAGTCCCCCTGAGTCCAAGCACACGACCAGACGGATGTCACCGACCCCAGGGAGTAACTCGTCGAGGTGAGCATCGAGGTCAGGGCTGCCGCTCTCCTCACAGGCCTCAACCACAAGGACGCAACGAGGATAGCTAGCACCCCTCTTGGCCAACTCCTCGAGCACTGTGATCACCAGAGGAGCCGCGTAACCATCGTCGACCATCCCACGTCCGAAGAGATTGTCACCGACCAACCGAGGGTGGAACGGATCAAACCCCGACGACCATGGATCATTGGCTGGCTGTTTGTCTAGATGCCCATAGAGCAGGACGGCCCCATCGCCTGCATCCTGGGTGCCAGGAACTTCCACAACGAGGAGTGGAGTTCTACCTTCAATCCGTTGAATCCGGGTCGTTAAACCAGGGATTGCTTTCGTCGCAATCCAGTCCTGATAGAGCGCCATCGCTCGTTCGATGTGCCCACTCGCGCTCCACTCATGATCAAAGGCTGGGGACAATGAGGGGATCGTACCGTAATCGGATAGCAGGGAGACCACGTCTCCTTTAATCGTCGCTTCAAGACTGTTGCGTAAAGACTCCATGACCTCGACCCTAGCGGCTTGGTGGCCTCCCGGCCACAGCTCCATCGTCTTGCGCCCACGCGGCCGTCTCCATACTCACAACCATCTTTGATGCTGGTGGCGATGTACCGTCAACGTCTAGAGGACCGGCTCCTTGGAGCTCAATCGAAACGGCCTCCCATGCCCTGGGATAATCCAATCCGGAGCCAGCTCGAGGACCCGACGACGCGATTGGAGCAACTGATCAGCACTGGGCGCATAGGGATCTTCTAGTGGCCCATCCTCGGTCCACCACAGATGGGTGTACACGCAAAGACCATCGCTGGTCGAGACCGCCACGCTCATATCCTCGCGAGTATGGCCAGGCGTCTCAAGGAGGAGAACATGGGGAGCAACCCGATACCCCTCTGCCGGGCGACTTGTCCACTGATCACCTCGGTAGATGGCGTGATAGTCATGCACCCGGGCGCGTTCGAACAAACCGACATGGAAGGTATGGTCCAAATGATGATGACTCAGCACCACATCGGTCACCTTCTCGGGACCGATCCCAATGCTCGCCATCGGTCCAAGGATTTCATCCCTGGACGCAACCATGCCGGGATCGATGACGATCACTCGCTCCTCTTCTAGCAACAACAACACAGTGCCGGTCACGCCTGGCTCGAGGCTGCCTACATGTACCACAAGGCACAGACATTGTTCGCCTAAAACTCCGAAGCGTTGCAAAAATCTCTCCATCTATCGTCGCTATCGACGCATTCCGTTGTCCAAACCCTTAATGCGATCGTAACCCGCTGAAAAGCCAGCAGCGTCAACATCACATATTCAGACCGACCGATCACCCAGCGAACCGTCATTGAGCGCTATCCGCTGTGGTGCAGCCACAATCGGTCGTCGACCAAAAAACAGCTGATGCCGCGTGAAAAAACTTGACGTTCTGCCTGGCGAAGCCACGCCGCAATGGCTACCGTTGTCTCATCTAACGTTGAAAGGACGAACGAGATGAGGACCGCGACCCACCGCCCGCTCCGGAGTTCAATTGCTGTCGCCCTCAGCCTCGCCGGGGTAACCGCGCTGACCGCAGTCGGCGTGGGTGCATCACTACCCGCCACCACCACCGCTGGCTCAGGTATCGCTATGCCAAGCGCGAGACTGACGAATGCCGCGTTATCGTCGACCGATAGCACCATCACCAAGACAGGGACCGTCGATGGTGCAGCCTATGAAGTGCAGGTTCCACAGAACTTCAACGGCACCGTCCTTCTCTATTCGCATGGTTATGTCTTTGACGAAGCTCCAGATCCGACGCCGATTGATGCCTCCGATCCGGTCAGTCAGGCGATTCTCCTCCAACAGGGGTATGCGCTGGCGGGCTCAAGCTATTCTCAGCAGGGTTGGGCGGTCAAGGCCGCCCTCAAGGATCAAATTGCTACCCTCGATGTTGCAAAGCGCTACATTGCCAAACACACCACGACCCCAGTGTCGTCGGTGATTCCCTGGGGGGTTTCGATGGGTGGCGATGTCACTGCCGGACTCCTACAACAAAACATCGGCACCTTTTCTGGCGCGATGCTCGCCTGTGGTGTCGATGGTGGAGCCGTTCCCATCTGGAACCAACAACTCACCGCCCTCTTTGCCTTCAAGCAACTGATCGACCCGAACCTACACATCGTCAACCTCCCGTCAACGGCTGTAGCCGATGCCCAGCTGGCTCAGGCGATCGAGGCGACTGCTGCGGCTGCTGCGACACCGGTGGGTCGGGCGCGACTCAGCCTGGTGGCGGCCCTTGGAGATATCCCCGGCTGGTTCTGGAATGGCTCCATCACCACACAACCAGCGGCGACGGACGTTGCAACAGAGATCACGGACCAGATCGAGTGGCTTGAGACCACCGATCTTCCCTTCTCGTTCCTTGGACGTGAGGACCTTGAGGCCAAGGCGGGCGGCAACCCGAGCTGGACGACCGGCATCCAGTACGCCTCCCTACTCAAGCAGTCCATCGACGCAAACGAGGTCGAGGCGCTCTATGCGACGCTGGGGACATCTGCTGGGGTGAGTTTGAAGGGTGACCTCGCGACTCTGCAGAAGGCACCCCAGATCACCGCGGATCCGTCAGCCGTGACCTATCTCCAGAGCGCGATTGACATCAATGGCGAGACCGGTGACATCCCGATTCTTACTATGCACACCATTGGAGATGGACTGGTCTCTCCTCAGAACGAAACCGCCTATAAGGACGCTCTTGACGCTGCCGGCAACGGCAACAACCTCGCGCAGGTCTTCGTCGACACCGCCGGTCACTGCGAATTCAACCCCGCTGAACTCGTGGCCGGAATCGACACGGTGAGCGCCCGCATCCACACAGGTATATGGGATCCGACTCCAGCCAATCTCAACAAAGTCGCTGATGCCATCGTCGCCCAGGTCCCGCAAGCCGAGGACGTCTCAGTCACCACGTACAGCCCCACAGATCCGCTATCGAGCACCTCCACTCTTGAGCCAGACCCTCCAGCCTTCGTCGCCTACCATCCTGGCCAATTGCTCCGTCCCTATCGTCAGGGCTATACCGTCGTCACGGCCTCCGGCACGCTCAGCTATCATGAATCGCCTCCTCGCGGATCGCTCGACAGCAGCGCCGCAGATGGGCCGATTGTTGGCATCGCATCCACCCCAGCTGGCAATGGTTATTGGCTGGTCAGTGCCACTGGTAAGGTTTCCGCCCTTGGTAGCGCCAAGTTCTATGGACAGCTCCCGGCCATGAACCCGGCCCATCCAGGCATGCCAGTACCTCCGGGACCCTTAGCCAACATCGTTGGCATCGCCGCGACGCCGAATGGTCATGGGTATTGGCTGACCTCAGCGAGCGGTAAGGTCTATAACTTTGGTAGCGCCAAGTTCTATGGACAGCTCCCGGCCATGAACCCGGCCCATCCAGGCATGCCAGTGCCTCCGGGACCTCCAGCAAATATCGTTGGCATCGCCGCGACGCCCTATGGGGCTGGCTACTGGCTATTTGCATCGAACGGGGTGGTCTACCCCTTCGGCGGAGCTCCAACATACCCGACGACAGCGATGAGTGCAACGGGGCCAGCGTCGATGGCCATTACCGCCGCCACCATTGGATAAAGGACCTGGCTCAGCCGCTTACTTGAGTCAGCGACACGTGTTACGAATACCGAGCGTACAACCGAATTGGCCAGCGGCCAGCAGCGTCGGGGTCAAGACACGTGGCCCGGGTGGTCGGCAAATACCGATAACGAACCATCGGTCAGATCCACCCGAGATCCTCAGCTCGGTCCACGGCGCCTGCACTGTTGCGCGCACCTGTCTTTGCGATGGCCGACGAAAGGTAATTACGCACCGTACCCTCGGACAGATACAACCTGTCCGCGATCACTCCAACTGGAGTTCCCCCGCGAGCGGCGGCGAGCACTTCGGTCTCGCGAGGCGTCAGTGGCGACGTTCCAACGGCAAGGGCTAAGCCTGCGAGCGCTGGATCGACCACCACCTCGCCATTGGCGACCGAGCGGATCGCCGTGCCCAGCGTCGCTGCTGGCGCATCTTTGACGACAAAACCTGAAGCCCCTGCCTCCAGCGCACGTCGCAGGTAACCAGGTCGGCCAAAAGTCGTGAGTATGATGACCTTACAAGCAGGATGCAGATCACGCAATGTGGCCGCCACACTGAGACCGTCTAACCCAGGCATCTCGATATCGACGAGTGCCACCGTGGGTTGAAGCGCCTCAACTGCGGGGATGACCTCGTCACCGCGACCGACGGTTGCAACCACCACAAAGTCGTCCTCAAGATCCAAGAGCGCCGCTAGCGCAGTGCACACCAATTCTTGATCCTCCGCAAGAAGGATCCGAATCACGGCAACCCAGTCTCGGCCGATGAGAGCTTCACCTGCCAACCGCGGGGCTCGATAGGCCCGGCCTCAAACCGACCCCCAGTACGCCAGACACGCTCTTGTAGGCCCCTAAGGCCGTCTCCATATGGCGTCGATATGCCAAGACCATCGTCGCGAACACACAGTGACGATCTCGCGATCACTATCGTGCACGTTGTCGCCCTGGCATGCCTGACGACATTGGTCACCGACTCACGAATCACCCAGGCAAATAGCTCGCGAGTTCCTGGTGATGTCGGTTCGCTGACCACATCGATCACCACCTCAACCCCCGCCGCAGCCAAGAGTTCGCTCGCTGTCACCAGTTCGGTCTCGAGCGAGCGACCCCGGTACCCTGCCACGGTCGCCCGTACATCGGCCAGCGACTGACGCGCCAACGCTTCAACTTGCCCGATCTCCACCTGCGCACGATCAACATCTCGATCAATAAGTTTCCCAGCTAACTCGGCCTTGATGGCGATCGAGACCAACGTATGACCGAGCACATCGTGCAGATCTCGTGCGATCTGGAGGCGTTCACTCGCTCGACTCATTCGTTCGAGCGCCTCCTGTGCCCTCTCCAATGCGTCGATCACACACACCAGTTGCCCAAACGTGAGCACCAACAAGCTCACAGCAAGGATCTGGACGGGTATCGACAGGTCTCCAGCCATCCTCCAGCTCGGCTCTACGAAGGGCAAAAGATACGACAGCAGCACAATGCCGGCAATGATGGGACCAGAACGTAGTTTGTACCTGATGATCAGCGGCGCCACGAGCAACATCCACATGAACATGGCATTCCCACCAATGAGAGTCAGCTCTGCGACACTGCAGGCAACCATCACCGCTTCGATGACCCACACGACCGATCGGCGACCACCGCCCACTTGGAACATCGCCACCAAATAGAGCAGACAAAAGACAACCAGAATCGCCACCGCGACCAGGAACCGCCCTCCACGAACGTGATCCTTCGGACCCGGCAGCACCTCATAGGCATAGATCACCATCAGCAGTGGCAAAAGCACCCGGCGCCACCATCGACTGGTAAAGAACGAACGCCGCAATGGATCAGATCGGGAGTCGGTTTCACCAGCACGATTGGCAGCTGCGCTACGATCGGCATCGCCTTCACTAAGGGTCGCAATGGCCGGGTCGGCCACATGGCTACCCACCCAGGACACCTTCGCATCTCGAGTAACCTCCGTGGATCGACGCATCAATGACTTCACAGCCGCGCCGTATCACGGCGATAGATCACCCTCGCCAACATGGCAAAGGCGAGTGACCACACCACAACAACGACCCATCCCTCGAGAGTCCAAGGCGAGCCGCCCAAGGAGACGGCGCCGGCTCGGATCAACCAGTACGAGGGCACGAGCTCAAAGAGTTTGTGGACAAATCCAGTACCCCCAAGATTCCCAAAACCTCCGCCGATCAAGATAAACACGGTGGCAAGTCCACCGGTGACCGGGCCTAGAGTGTCAGGCTTCAAGAGGTGACCAATCATCACACCGATGAGCGTGAAAGGAAACAACCCGACGAGAAAGAGTCCGGTCATGATAATCCAGTGCGACCCAGAGAGTTCGACACCATAAGCCAAACCCGTCAGGTAAAGCACCACCAAGGTCAGACATGCAATCATATAGCCAGCCAAGATTTTGGCTACGAAATAGTACCAGGTCGGCATGGGGGTAAGTCGCATCTGACGCGTCCAGCCCCGTTGTCGCTCCGCTGAGATCCGTGGTCCAATCGAGACAGCAGCGATCAATGCACCAAAGCTCGCCATCGCAATCATGTAATAGAGCGGGAAAGGAACACCACCGATTTTGTCATGACGATCTGGTGAGGTGAAGGCAATGTAGAGAATCAACGGAAAGATAAAGGAGAAAATCACGAACCGGCGGTTACGCAGCGTACGCTGCAACTCCGCCCGAATATAGCGACCACCCATCAGACACCCTCCTCGCTCGTCAGCTCCACAAACGCCTCCTCAAGACTGCTCCCCGTGACCTCGATATCTGTGAGCCCAGGGAAACGGTTGAGCAGCTGGTAAAGGGCACGATCCGAGTCTGAACAGCTAAGAACGATGGTCGGCCCATGCCGTTCAGCCCCCAACACACCTACAAGCCCTAGCAACTCAGCGAGATCACCGTCCGGAAGTGTTGCTCGAATCGTCTTCGTGCCCACCTTGGATTTGATTTGGCTCGGGGTTCCATCAGCGACGATCGCCCCATTGGCCATGAGGACCACTCGATCGGCGTAGCTGTCAGCCTCTTCCAGGTAATGCGTTGCGAATACAACCGTCTTGTGCTCCTCGACGACTGCGCGCATCGCCCGCCAAAACTCCCTCCGACCCTCAACATCAATGGCAGCCGTTGGTTCATCGAGGACCAAGAGTTCCGGATTGCCCACAAGTGCAGCAGCAAAGCGAACGCGCTGGGCCTGACCGCCTGAAAGTCCGGTTGTCATCTGGTTTTGGAAGGCGTCGCATCCGGTCAACTCCAAGACATCGTCCACCGGTCGTGGCTTGGGATAGAGCGATGCCATGACCTCGACCAACTCGCGGACCCGGAGATAATCGAGCGGGACACCGGTCTGAAGCATTCCACCGACCAAACCCTTCGCGATCGCCTTTGCTGGAGGTACCCCAAAGAGCTCCACCGAGCCTGCGTCCGGTCGAACCAGGCCCAGTGCCACGTCAAGCGTGGTCGTCTTGCCAGCGCCGTTTGGGCCGAGTAAGGCGATCGTCTCACCCGGTTCAATGACCAGGTCGACTCCCTTCACAGCCTGGATAGTGCCATAACCCTTGACGACCCCTTGAAGGGAGATGGACGGTGACTGCTGTGTTGTGATCATTCCACTTACGTTAGTCGACAGTAGGTTTCGTACACGGTGCGAATATGCATGAACATTCAATGACAATTGTCATGGCAGCCGACAACATCGCTGCTGATCGACGACGGTCGATCACAGAACATAGTGCTCAGGTGGTCGTTTGAGGTCGCCCTCAAGAGATGTCTCTCGATACGTGTTGCATCGAACTCCGCAAGGACGGCGAACGCTGGAATGGCACCAGTGGCCACAACGTGGTTGACGACGTTCGATAGATTATCTGACCCGGCTCGCTCGCCACCATCACGACGCAACGGCCCAATCGTGTGGTACTTCGCTCGATACTTTAACCTAGGCAATAGTCACCTCAGTTGACACGGCTCTGTTGGCAGTTAGGTGCCCTCACTTTGCAACATCGTAGCTACGATCTCAACCGGGCGTTGTCGTAGACAGGTCGGCCTTACCCTCTTGTTCCCATCGCCGCAGGCCACCAGGGTCAACGCCAAGCTCATTGACAGCAGTTCCGACCAAGACACGTGAGCTCGCGTGCTATGTTCCCAAAGGCGAGGGGCAGGAAGCGCCGAAAAAGGATATGGCTGTTACTGAGTCCCATACAGGTTCTCGACTCCTTAGAGCCATGCCTTATCCGCATCCAACCCGTGGGCACCACCGTCTCGTGTCGGTGTGCGTGAGCGTGCAGGTTGTAGCCAACGATCAGGGCGGTACAGAGCGAAAGGTACATGTGCACCAATCCGGTTGGCCACGGCGAGGGCCAGTGACTTCTTCGTCACGACCATCTCGCCTGACGCGGACAGCGGCACAGCCCAGACGGTGCGGGTCAACACCAACGATGCGCAGGTATCGTGAAAGCCGACGACCACAATGCTCGTTGGTCGCAAGCCGGCAAAAATAGAAGAAGGACCCCGGCTCGGGGCCCTTCTTCCTATCGTGATCAACGCGTCAGTCAGAGAGTGTCGAATCGAACTCCGCTGGAGCGACAGACTCATCAGCACCGGCGACCGGCTCGACAACCTTGTCCTCGACACCGCGCTCGTGGGATGCTGCATGCTTAGCGGCATGCTCGGCATGGAGATGCTCCATAGCGTTTTCGGCATCGGTTGCGTTGTACTTACCACCACGCAGCCACGAGGCGACCGCAGCGATGAGGCAGGCAATCGCCGCAAAGGTGAAGGCCTCCGCGAGCCCGTGACCAAACGCCGGGGAGATCAGGCTAGGGAAAAACGATCGCCCGATCAGGTAATGGGCGTTCGCCGCTGGGAGCGTGTTCAACACCTTGGAACCCAAAAGCTTCGACATTGGATTGTACCCAAGGAACGCTGCGAACAACGTGCTCACTGGGGGCAGAGAGGCCACCTGTTTGGCCAACGCCACCGGTACATGTTGCTTTGTCAAACCCGAGAGTAACGCGCTCGAAAGATGAGATCGCAGCCCAAAGATCATAAGGCTAAAGAACACACCAATCGATAGCACCATCGCGGAGTTCATGAAGGTGGCGCTCATGCCTGAACCGACACCCCGCTGGTTCGCCGGCAGACTGTTCATGATCCCAGCGCGGTTCGGTGAGGCAAACAACCCCATCGCGAGCCCGTTGATGGCCAACAGTGCAGCGAAATCGAAGTACGAGAAGTTAACCGGTAAGAAGATGAGGCCAATGAAGGAGCCAGCTGCGATGATCATGCCACCAGTCGCGAACGGACGGGCACCAAACCGGTCGGATAGAAATCCAGACACCGGACCAGCCACCAGGAAGCCAATCGTCAACGGGACAAGATAGATACCGGCCCACAACGGGGTTTGAGAGTAGCTAAATCCATGGCGTGGCAACCAGATACCCTGCAACCAGATGATCAGGATAAACATCATTCCACCTCGACCCAGCGCAGCAAGGAGGCTGGCGAGGTTACCTGCGGTGAAGGCACGAATCTTAAAGAGCCTGACGTTGATCATCGGTTCATCGAGTCGCAACTCCAACCAGATAAAGACACCAAGAGTCGCGAAACCACCGACAATCGCAGCGATGACACCCGGGTTGGTCCAACCCATCGTCTGGTTGCCGTAGGGCTGAATGCCGTAAGTGATGCCAACGAGGACCGAGATGAGCCCAGCGGCAAACAGGAAGTTACCAAGCCAGTCAATCTTGGCCTTGATCCTGATACCAGTGTCATGGAGCACCATATACGCCCAGATGGTCCCAGCGATACCAACAGGCACCGAAACGAGGAAGATCAATCGCCACGAGATCGGAGCCAAGACCCCACCGAGAATCAGACCGATGAACGAGCCAGCGATCGCCGTCACGTTGTTGATCCCCAGTGCCAAACCGCGTTGGTTCGCCGGGAACACGTCGGTCAAGAGGGCTGCTGAGTTCGCAAACAGCAAGGCACCGCCGAGGCCCTGGAAAATACGCATTGCGATCAACCAAAGCGCACCGGCACTTCCATGCATCCAGGTGATCGAGAGCATGATCGAGAAGAAGGTGAAGATGGCAAAACCCATGTTGTACATGCGAGAGCGGCCAAACATGTCACCGAGCCGACCGAAGTTGACCACCATCACGGCGGTCACCACGAGGTATCCCATCAGCACCCAGAGGAAATAGGAGGTGTTCCCAGGTGCCAACGGGTTGAGATGGATACCATTAAAAATTTCAGGAAGCGAGATCAGCGCGATCGACGAGTCGATCATCACCATCAGCACCCCGAGGGTGGTATTGGAGAGAACGAGCCACTTATACCGTGGGTGATCTCTCATCGCAGCGCTTCGCTGCCGAAACGAGGGTTTCCCCTCCACTGCTGTCGCCATAATGTACTCCTTTTTTTGTCGTCATCAACCACGTGTTATTGTCGAAAAGCTATCGCCACTCACTAACACTCTTAATGTCTACGTCACAACCACCGACCAGATGCACTCGTTATCGGAGAAAAACCCACCAAACGAACCACATCGACCACCGGAAACCTCCGCTGGAACGATCACCGGCGAACCCCAGACCCCCTAACAGCCTGAGCGCTCTCCGTTTTGCAACCACAGCTTAGTTGTTAGTTGCTTGCATCCTGCAACTACTTAGGGAATCATTTTTATTCCCGTCTGGGCCTCAATCTGTTTGGACCCCGACAGAAAGCGATCGCTTTGCCAGACCATACCAGAACCCCTCGATCTCGCTAATGATCTGGTCTGTGCCACCAGCACCGAGGGTCACAAACAGCGGCGCGAAGTGTTCGGTACGGGGATGGGCAAGTGTTGGGGCAGGCGCCAAACGTGCAAAATCCAGCAAGGTGTCAATCTCGCCCGCGGCCAACGCCTCGGCGCCCCACTCATCGAACTCTCGCGACCAGGAAGGTGGCTCGGTGCTGGACCCCAGCTCCCAACGAAGGGCTCGGAGGTTGTGGGTAAAGAATCCACTGCCAATAATCATCACGCCTTCGTCACGCAATGGAGCGAGCATCGCCCCCAGTTGGAAAAGTTCCCTGGGATCAAGGGTCGGCAGCGATAGCTGCATGACCGGTATCGTCGCCTCCGGATACATGACCATGAGCGGCACCCAGGCGCCGTGATCGAGGCCACGCCCTTCGTCGTGATCGACCGAGAGCTTGGCCTGGTGGAGCAGCCGATCAACCGCACCCGCTAGGGTCGCAGACCCCGAAGCCGGATACTGGAGTTCGTAAAAACGGTCCTCAAAGCCCCAGAAGTCGTAGACCAGCGGCGCCTTCCCCGAGGAGCTGAGGCTGATTGGCCTCGACTCCCAGTGTGCAGAGATAATCAAGATCGCCTCAGGGACTGGCAACCGCTCGCGCCACGCCTTGAGCTCGGCAACCCATAGCGAATCGTCGAGCAGCGGTGGGGCACCGTGGCTGAGGTAGAGAGCTGGCATGCTGGTTGACATGCAATCAGTATAGTTGCAGATGCACATACTTGGTCGTTCGCAAGGAAACACTGCGATCGCCCTAACGCTGGCTGGTGTCTATGTTAGACTTACGTTTACCTTCTGTTTACCTACAACAAACGGTCGACACCGCCAAGGAGCCGATAAGGAGGCTCGTCACGATAACGATTGACGTATTGGCCATCGTACTCATGGCTTCCTTCGCCCACGCCAGCTGGAATGCACTCGCGAAGTACATCGACAACGCAAGCCTAGCCTTTGCGTGGATCAACCTGACGGTTGCGGTCGTTGGCGTGGCGTTCCTCGCGGTCGTCGGCCTCCCTAACAGCGCAGCTCTCCCGTTCCTGTTGGTCTCTTTTGCGATCCACATCGCCTACAACGTCTTCCTGTTGAACTCCTATCGATTTGGCGACCTATCCCAGGTCTACCCACTCGCGCGCGGCCTGGCTCCGATCCTGGTGACGCTCGGAGCCTTCCTGTTCGCAGGCGAGCACCTTAGCGCTGGTGAAATTGTTGGCATCATCATCATCGCAGGGGCGCTCGCTTCGATCGCGCAGTTTCGCGCGAGCAAGGCACTGTGGCTCTCGATCGCGACGGGCGTCGCCATTGGCGCCTACAGTCTGATCGACGGTCTCGGCGTGCGACATTCTGACTCCCCCTTTGCCTACGCCGGGCTGTTGTTTCTCCTTGAGGGAGGCACCCTTGGTCTCGGCATCTCTTGGATGCGCCTTCGCCAGCAACGACCAATCATCACCACAAAGCTCCCACTCGGCATTGTCGCGGGGCTCCTTTCCTATCTCGCCTATGCGGCGGTCCTGTGGGCTCAACAACGAGCACCGCTGGGAGTCGTCTCTGCTCTGCGTGAAACCAGCGTGATCTTCGCAGCACTGATGGGTGGCTATCTACTCAAAGAGGGGCTTGGCAGACGACGGGCCGTTGCTGCACTCGTCGTCTGCATCGGCGTCGCCATCCTTGTATTGACGTGACCGCGGCAGATCTTTGACACCACCGAGCTCACAAGGCAGTCAATCGGGCCAGTTGGTACCTCTGGTGGTGGTCGGACCCATACACACCAGGGTGAGGTCCAGCGAACGTGACGACGTGAGAAGGCGTTGGCGTCTTGCCCTAAGGTGATCTTATGGATCGCGGACCACTACTTTATGCTCATCAACTGGCCGACTTCACACAACCACTGATTCTCGACGTTCGCTGGTACCTCGATGGCCGTGACGGCTATCAAAGCTATCTCAACGGCCACTACCCCGGCGCCGTCTTCGTCAATCTCGATCTCGTCGCTACCGCTGCTGACGGACCAGCTGCGGGGCGTCACCCCTTACCCTCTACCGAACGCTTCGTCCAGGCGATCGCTACACTTGGCGTGGAACCACGGCGTCAAGTCATCGTCATGGACGATGTACGCGGCTCCGTTGCCGCCAGAATCTGGTGGATGCTCGACGCTCTGGGAATCGAGGCATACGTCCTTGGGGAAGGGCTCGACAGCCTCAACGACGTTGTGCTGTGCAAGGCGCCGTGCGACTCGACCCCCGTCTCACCTTGGCCCTCACCAAGGGACACGTGGCCTGAGCACAGCATCGTGACGACCAACGAGCTCGAATCGGACCCATCACGTTTTCTCCTGCTTGACGCTCGGGCTAGGCCGCGCTACCTCGGTGATGAGGAGCCAATCGACCGGGTCGGGGGCCATATACCCGGCGCAACGTCGCTGCCCTGGTCGGAGATGCTCGACCTGCTCGCTAGCGAGCGGTGGCAATCAAGCCCGCTTCTTCAAGACATTCTCGCTAACGATCGCGTTCCAGTCGCCTATTGTGGGTCAGGCGTAACCGCCTGCACCCTCATTCTCGCCTTTCGAACTCTCGGTCGAGACGTGAAGCTCTATCCACCCTCGTACTCAGGGTGGTCAAGCGACCCTGCACACCCCATCTGTCGGGTCGACTGCGGCCACAATATCGACTGACGCCGCTAGCGCCACCGATCTCACGAGCGTACATTGAGCTGGCCTACGCTGGCCGCCCTCTTTACTGGACCTCGTCGCGCGAAACCCCAAGCCCCATCGTCGAAGTGTACGCGTCATCGACGTCGATCCACCGCAACCAACAGCGAGGCCGCCTCAGAGAAGCTGAATAATATCGGCGATCACCAGGTAGAGAACGAGCCCAATGACGGCGAGGTAGATGCCGCTCATCTGCCATCGCCACTTGTGGTTTGCCACCCAGAAGCGCCGGATTCCCTTGATATCAAAGAAGAGCGCAGCGACACCGATCGGGATGCCGATCTCTGGACCAACACCGGCTAAGAAACCAATGCCAAGGGCCGGCAAAATAAACGGGACAATGACATAGCTCAGCGTACAACGAAGACCTGAGATCACCATCGCGACGCTAAAGAGCCGCTCCGCAGCCTCCTCTCTTCGTACCGTGGGTTGGACCTCCGGTATCCTAAGCACCTTGCGGGCAAGGGCATCGTAACGAGATCCAGAAACCGGCTGGTTGATAATGCATTGCTGTTTCGACACCGATTGTTGTCCTGCAACGATCGACTGTTCTGGCACTAGAGCCTCATCCATGTATCCATCCTATCGGTTGAGCCTCAGCACACAAAGCTGGAACGACCCAAGCTTTCACAGAAACCAAGGCATACCCACCCGCGCTGGTGGAATCTACACGATCGGTTCCCCGCTCCGTTCGACCTCGAGATACCCTCGGATCGCCGACAGCTGCGACCGGAACTCCTGGCCCGTCAAGGCTCGAAACAGCACCCTAACCGCCGGGGTAGCCACGAACGCGGCAGGGATGGCGAGCAAGAAATTCTCGAGAGCTCGAGTGTGAAAGTCGAGCCCAAACGTCAGGGCAACCGGTTCGGTCGTCACCCCGAAATCCGCCAGCCCCGCAGCAAGCGCGCTGCCGACCAACGCGTGAGCACTCACCGAGGATGGGTATCCCGTAACCTCATCGTTGGTCAGTCCGAGATCCACGATAAGTTCATCAACCATGCGCCGAGCCTCAGAACCTGGCTGCCGATTCGCCAACCGTAGTCCCTTCCGCACGGTGACGGCAGTCGGCCACACATCACGAAAAGCCACCCCTTCACGCCAACGAGCAAACCGAAACAACTCGGCATTCACAGCAGGAACTGGCGCACCATCAGCGACATGAAACCCAGCGACATGGACGAGTCCACCCGCCAGCAGGGCCAACGCCTCAGCATTCGATGACGGCCACCAGACAAACTCCAGATGTGGGTCAAGATGGGCGATGATACTCGAGAGCAACGCCAAGGCCGGATCACAGCCAGCGACGATGAGTGCAGAGGCAGCCTCTCGGTTGGGGATAAGCCTCACGCCCTGATGGCCACCGTTACGCACGTTCGCGTCAGCAGCTCCAAAGCCCACCGTCAGACTGTGGTCCCCTGCAAGAGGCAATGCGACCGTCTGGCCACCGACATCACCAAACTGAGCTCTCGGTGCATCGAGATCGGGCGCAATGGAAGTTGCCATAACTTCTGGGTACTCCACCACTGGCGAAAACAGCTCTTCAACACCGGACCCCAACGCTCTCGCAAGGGCGATTGCAACCTTGAGTGAGGGATCAAAGGACCCTGCCTCGATCGCTGCGATCGCCTGTCGAGAGACGCCGACGTGGGCAGCGAGCTGTTGTTGTGAGAGCCCCAACCCAATTCTGGCAAGGCGAACCCGATCTCCTGTCAACGCCCTTGCCTCCCATCATCTCGACCGATGACCGATCCTATCCATCTGCGCACAAATACGCCATCACTGGTAAAGACCGGTGGGTCGAGCAGGGTAACTTGGGGGTCGGCCTGGGTGGCGAGCCGATCATCCGGGAAGGTAACAGTGACCTCCTGATCGTGAAGCTGCAGACGGAATCGCACGCCGGTACCGACATCGCGCATGGCACGGATTGAGACAGAGGCAACATAGCCGGCTCGAGGGAGGGCCTCCGGGACGATCCGATCCGGACGCACCCCGATCAGCGTCGCTCGATCGAGTGCAAAAAAGTTCGTATACCCTACATAGCTGGCCACCGAGATCGTCGGAGGCTCCCTCAGCAACGTCTGGACCGATCCTGCCCCGACTGCTTGGCCGTCGGCGATGACGACGAGATCATCAGCGAAGAGTGCCACCAACTCCAACTCGTGTGCGACCATCACCACCGGTATCATCAATGGGGCTAACAGCTCATCAAGTAGGTCGAGAAGCTCACGGCGGAGGCGCTCATCGAGTCCTTGAAACGGCTCATCAAGCAACAGCGCCTTGTTGACACGAGCCAAGGTGCGAGCGATCGCCACTCGTTGAGCCTGTCCCCCTGAAAGTCGGCTCGGCCGCTCGTCGAGGAGCGAACCCAGCTCCAAACGCTCAATGAGAGCATCCACCTGCTCCATCGGCAGAACATTCTTGCCATAGAGGACATTGCGGCGAACATTGAGATGAGGAAACAGCTGGGGACGCTGCGCGATAAGACCAATACAGCGCTCATTGGGTGGGACAAATGTAGCTGGGGCATGGGACCCAACATCGCTCAGCAGCACATCCCCAAGCCTCACGCTCCCTGATGTCGGCACCACCAAACCAGCCAGCACCTCAAGTGCCGTTGTCTTTCCAGCACCGGATGGGCCAAAGATACCCAGGCGACGCCCGGGCTCGACCGACAGCGACAACGCCACCCGGCTCGCAGGTCGCCTTACAAGGAATTCAGCCTCGAGCACGTCGACTCCACGTATAAGCAAAAAGTGGCAGAGGAAGCGAGACGACCAGCAACACAAGGGCGAAAGGGAGAGCACGCGCCAGTCCGACCTCGTTGAGCGTCGTCCAGACCTGCATCGGCAGCCCGTAGGGGTGATACGCGATAATGATCACTGCTCCAAAGGCCCCAATCGCCCGGGCCCAGGCGATCGCGAGGCTCGAGGTCAGCTGAGGGCGCGCGAGCGGAAGCGAAAGCCGGAAAAACCGCTGCCGCGGCGTATCCCCTAACAACGACGCCTGATCGAGTATGCCTTGATCGAGGCCAACAAACGCCGATTGTGCACCAAGGACGTAATAGGGGGCCGCCTCGTAGACCTCGGCCACCACGAGTGCAAAGAAGGTGTTTGTCGCCGAGAGATGAATGCTGCCCAACGCCAGCCCCAGTGGCGTCAATGGCCCCAACATGAACACCAGCAACAATCCGATCACCAACGGGGGCATCAACAACAGCAATAACATCCCTGCCTCAAGCAAGCGAACACCACGCCACGATGAACGTGCCAGTACGTAGCCAAGTGGCGTACCGACCAGAACGAGGAACCCCAATGCGATGATCGCCGATCCCACTGAGACACCAAGTGGAGTGAACGCCCCTGGTGCGCGCAAGGCACTGATGATTTGGCTCGGCTGGATTTTTGCGACGAGGGTGATCAAAGGACCGACCAACACCAACCAAATGACGATAGTGCCCGCCAGCGAAGCCCAGACCGAGAGCGACCGCCGATACGCCAAGATTCGCTACTCAGCCTGCTGCTTGACCGAGGCTGGAATGTCGGATCCAACAAAGATAGGGCGAAAAACGGTGTACCCGGCATTAGTGAAGGCTCGTCGGCCAGCCGTGTCAAGCTGATACCGAAGAAAGGCGACACTCGCTCGCAAATCGTGGTGGCCAATAATGGTGGCATCCACCACCAGCGGGACCCCGTGCACGACCGAGCCATTGGCGAGTTTCAGGCTGGCGCTCGCGTAGACCCGCGCGAGACGTGGGTCGCCAAAGTTGATGCTGGCTGGCAACTTGATGTAGGGAAGGTGTAGTTGAATGGCCTGCGACTCAAACGCGCTCGCCGCATCAAGCTGTCCTGCGCCCAGCCTCGCCTCCAAGGAGGTCTCTGAGAAGACCTGCGCTGGGTTGTCTGGCTGCCCAAGAATCTTCGCTACCTGGCTTGTCGGGAGATGATAGCGCTTGACCGCGAGCTCGATCATCTCATAGAACGCCTGCCCCTGAGGATCGGTGTTGGGGTTCGTGCGACCCAAAAGGAAGCCCCGAGAGCCGAGCAGCGCAAAGACTCGTGCCAGTGGGAGCTTGCCTTGGCTGATCAATTTAAGTGTCGGCGCGTAGGAAGTCGTCGGATTGTAGGCAATCACAATCGGGGAGGACGCAAACGAGACGTACCAACTGGTCTTCGAGGGCTCCAACTGGGTGATAGGGGCGGCTCCGATGCTTTCAAAGACGTTAGGGGTAATCTCACCGGCGGCGATCTCCTTTGACAGCCCAAAGGAGCCCGCACCTCGGCCAACATATCCATAGCCGCTGGCTTTAGAAAAGTCCGGACCGATCGTCTGATCATTGAGCAGCTGCAACGAACCTGCATAGGCGACATTTGCGACTTCGTGCTTCGCGGAAGTTTGGGAGGAGCTGGCAGGCGAACTCGTCGAGCCACAGGCCGCCAGCGCAAGCGCTGCGACCAATGCGATCGAGAGGACTAGCATCACGTGTCGAAACATGCCACCAATACTAGCATAAAGCAATTGCTACTTGCGATATCACGCCCGACAATGCGATGCTCCTAGGGTTTCTTAACCCGGTCACCTTTCCGCGCACGGGACCAATCCCGGAATCGACCGGACGCAAGGCCAATCATGACCACCACAACGGCTCACCGAAGCCGACAGTCGATCATCGGCCTACACTCGCTGGCTGGGGTGCCACGACATCACAGCCACCAAGGAGCGACTCGACCGACGTCGAGAGGGCCAACTGAGCCAAGAAAATGAGAGGCCCGAAGCGGCCAAGTTACTACCGTTCGTTGCCTTCATGGCGCCATCCGGTTCATCGTTCACCACGAGATCATCGCTGCGTCAACAACGCCGCTGCGTGAGCAACATCGCTGTGCGAAGAACACCGTGTGTGTTCGCATCGATGCGTGACAAGGAGGTCCTTTAGTCCTAGACTTGCCAAATAAAAGCCACAGCCTAGGCGATGATCACCATCCACGTTGGTTACGCGGCCCCCACGAGCGCCGTGCGTTCGATGTTGTGATGTCGCGAGGTGAACGCTCGTGCACCGCAGGTACGATCTCACGCCCACGACGTGCCACTAAGGTGGGTTTGTGGCCCGCAATCTTGACCTGCCCGACTCTATCGCGGCTGACATCTGCGTGAGCGATCCAGACATCATTGGACCCTATTGTCGCGACTGGACTGGTCGTGTTCGCGGGACGACCGATCTTCTCGTGCGACCTCGCACGCACTCCGAGGTCGTTCAACTGCTTGACCAGATCAAGAGACAACACATGCACGTACAGGTACAAGGTGGCAACACGTCGTTGGCTGGAGGGTCGGTACCACTTGATGGCGAGATTCTCCTCACGACTCAACGGCTGACCCAACTCGTGGTCGAGCCTGACACCATGACTGCTACTGCAGGAGCCGGCGTAACACTAGCTCAACTCCAAGCCGAAATCGCCCGCTTCGGGCTCTCCTTTGGCGTCGACATCGCATCGCGAGGATCAGCAACGCTCGGTGGCATGACTGCGACCAATGCAGGTGGCATTCACGTGCTACGTTATGGACCAATGGCCGATAACATCGTAGGGCTTACCTGCGCCTTCGGGGACGGATCGACGATTGATCCTCACTCGCCACTCGTCAAGGATGCCACTGGACCATCACTGACGCGTCTCCTCGTCGGGTCGGAAGGTATCTTCGGTGTCATCACCTCGATCACACTTCGACTTTTTGCCTCACCGCGACAGCGGGTCGTAGCTCTCACCTCGCTGGCCTCAATCAACGAAGGGGTGGAGCTTGCCAGCAAGCTACGGAGACTCCTTCCTGAGATCGATGCGATCGAGTACCTCGGCCCCGAATCCATCAGGCTTGCCCCGATCGATCCACCCTGGAACGTCACATCAGGAGGTGCACTCCTGGTCGAAGCGCTCATGGATGCGTCAAGCCTCGCCGACCAGCTTGAGAGCCTTGACACCGAGCAAGGATGGATCCTCGCCGAGGAGTCATGGCGGACCAAGGAATTGTGGTACTGGCGCGAAAGTATTCCGGAATGGGTGTCCAAAATCGGCGAGCCACTGAAACTTGACCTCTCGGTGCCGATCAAACGCGTAGGCGAGCTCTATCGAAGGGCCCATGCGTTAGCCGATGATGCCGGGGTCGCGTGCTACTGCTTTGGTCACCTTGGCGACGGGAATCTCCACGTCAACCTGATCGGTGACGACCTCCTGCTCGGACGCGCAGCCAAGGGCCTCTATGCAGCGGTGGTCCAGCTTGAGGGATCAGTAAGCGCCGAGCACGGGATCGGGACCCTGAAAAAGGAGGCGCTCCAGCTCATGCGCTCCCCAAGCGAGCTTGCAAGGCTCGCAACCATAATCGAAACTTTCAACCCTGGCCGCCTCGTCAACCCGAACATTATGCTCAACACCAACAAAGGAGATATCTGTGACTGAAGCGCAAGCCTGGAACGAACGTTATAGCCAAAGTGACCGGCTCTGGATCCCGGACGCCGACCCCAGTTTGAAAGAGGCAATCATCGGCATTGAGCCAACAAACGCGTTGGACCTTGGTTGTGGTGAGGGTCGCAACGCCCTCTACCTTGCCCGAGCTGGTTTTCACGTGACAGCTGTGGATTTTGCCGACGTAGCGCTTGAACGACTCCGAAACGTTGCTCGCAGCGAAGAGCTCTCGATCGAGACGGTCTGTGAGGATATGTTCACCTTCCTGGAGTCTCCACACCAGTTTGACTTCGTCGTGCTCGCCAACATTCATCCTCCCAGAGATCGTCGGCTGGCCCTCTACCGATCCATACAAGACGTCGTCGCTCCTGGTGGGAGGCTGTATTTGATCGGCCATCATGTCGATTCCTTTGGTGTTGCAGGACCTCCTAACAAGGACCTTCTCATCGACGAGGATGAGATCCAGCGAGCCTTTGGGCAATATCGTGTTGTGACACTCAAAAAGGTCTCCGACGTGGCCGACCATGGACATGCTGCCCCGTCACTGGTCGCCATCCTCGATCGTCCTCACTAGCCAACCCAGCCTCATCTCGCGCTTGCGGTGACACCGCCGCAGTGCCCCTTAGCCCCGCCGATACCCCCCGGGCCCTTGGTCCCTCCGTGTTCCCTCCCTTTGCCACTTGGTCGATCGCCTTCGTCTTCCTAGACCAAAAGGTAGCTCTCCAATGAGCGCTTGCTCCAGGCATTATGAGTGCCTGGGTGTACGTGCCTTATTGCAAGCATCTGATGGGAAAGGAATGATCATGACAAATCTTAAGAGTCGACGTCATCTCGAATCGGTAGATACCCACGAGAACATCGATGTTACCAACATCGAAG